>CAVLCX010000031.1:1600-8025 GCA_963661525.1 bacterium | reverse complement strand
GTAATAGGTGCCGGCAATTATTCATTTGAAATATCGGGAAGTACAATTTCATATTTCAGTTGCAAACTGCCGATACGAAATATTCCCTGTGTAAAAATAGATGTAAACAACAAAAATGACATTGAAAAGCCGAAATTTGATTTGTCATATAAATTAAGTAAATTCAGCAGTGAAAAACCGACTGCAATAGCGTTCAACGGATATGACAGCATAAACTTTGACGAAATGATGAAGCTTTGCAAATACATAGTCAATCAAAGCGAATCACTGATAAAAAACAACAAACCTATAATTGTGCTTGCGAATAAAGATATAGGAAAAGCAATAGGAATTTGCTTAAAAAGCTTATTACCGAATAAATATCCTATTTTGGCGATTGACTGTGTTAATGCCGATGACGGTGATTATCTTGACATCGGTGAAAGCATAGGTAACGGAAAAGCCGTACCGGTAGCAATAAAAAAATTAGTTTTTTCAGTTTAATTAAGGTGAGAATATGGTACTAAAAACAACACTTTATAACAAAACATACGCTTTTGGCAGCATAAAAGAAATACTTGCAAAGGCAAACGAAAAAAAGAGCGGTGACACCCTTGCAGGTATAGCGGCAAAAAGCGACTTGGAAAGAATTGCGGCTAAAATTGTTTTAGCCGATTTAACGGTAAAAGACATAACGGAAAACCCGGTAATTGATTATGACAAAGACAGTGTAACAAGAATTATACTTGATGATTTAGATAAAAGGATATATGAAACCGTCAAAAATTTAACAATAGGCGAATTGAGAGAGTACATACTTGACAGCAAGCGAACTTCAAGTGAGCTTTTAATATTGAGTAAAGGTTTAAGCAGTGAAGTAATTGCAGCTTTATGCAAAATAATGAGCAATTTGGATTTAATGTATGTTTCTTCAAAGCTTGAAATAACCGCACATTGCAACACAACAATAGGAAAAAGCGGAACATTTTCATCACGCCTTCAGCCAAATCACCCGACTGACAGTGTAAAAGGCGTAACATCATCACTTCTTGAGGGTTTAAGCTACGGTATAGGTGACGCAGTATTGGGATTAAACCCGGCTGTTGACACATTAGAAAGCACAACAAACATATTAAATCTTTTTAACGATGTAAAAACAAGACTTGAAATACCGACACAAATTTGTGTTTTATCGCACATTACAACACAAATGAAAGCATTGGAAAAAGGAGTACCTATGGACCTATGCTTTCAATCAATTGCGGGAAGTGAAATAAGCCTAAATTCTTTCGGTGTAACTACCGATATGCTGGATGATGCAAATAATATGATGAAAGAACTTTCAACATCCGAAGGTCCAAATTATATGTATTTTGAAACAGGGCAAGGCTCTGAACTTTCATCAAACGGGCATAACAATGCCGACCAGCAAACAATGGAAAGCAGATGCTACGGACTTGCAAGGCATTATAAGCCGTTTTTAGTAAACACGGTAGTAGGATTTATCGGACCTGAATACATTTATGATACAAAAGAGCTTATGCGTGCCGCACTTGAAGATAATTTTTGCGGACTAATGCACGGTTTGCCTATGGGATGTGACATTTGCTATACAAACCATATGAAAGCAGACCAAAACGATGTGGATTCACTTCTTGTAATGCTGGCATCAAGCGGCTGCAGATATGTTATGGGCGTACCCGAAGGTGACGACATTATGCTTATGTACCAATCAACAGGATACCACGATATTGCAACAGTGCGTGAAATGCTTAATAAAAGACCGATAAAAGAATTTGAATTATGGCTTGAAAAATACGGAATAATGGAAAACGGAAAACTTACCGGGCGTGCAGGTGACCCAACTTTATTTCTTTAAGGCGGTATTGTAAAATGAGTGATATAAAAGATATAACAAAAATACCTATCCACAGTTTAATACTGAGTGATACAAAAGATGAAAAGGCTTTAGAAAACTTAAAAAAATTTACTGATGCACGAATAGGTATCGGCAGAAGCGGAACAAGATATAAAACTCTCCCCTATTTGCGCTTCAGGGCAGATTTGGCAACTGCCAATGACGCCGTAATGCAAGAAGTAAGCCGAGAAACAATTGAAGAACTCGGCTTATTTGAAATAAGAACTAAATGTGAAAACAAATTTGATATGCTCACCCGCCCTGATTGGGGCAGAATTATACCTGATAATTATAAAAAAATTCTGCTTGAAAAATGCGAAAAAGATATAGATGTTCAAATTTATTGCGGCGACGGACTGTCTGCACCGTCAATAAAAGCAAATGTCAGCGATTTGATAAATATAATAAAGTTAAGCCTTAAAAACACAGAAATAACAATAGGAACACCGTTTTTCGTAAGATATTGCAGAGTAAATACTGCAAGAGAAATAGGTCCTTTGCTAAATGCAAAAGTAACCTGTGTACTTATCGGCGAAAGGCCGGGGCTGTCAAACGGTGAAAGTATGTCGGCTTACATTGCATATAATGCAAGGCCGCAAATGAGTGAATCCGACTACACGGTGGTATCAAACATCAGCAAAAAAGGAATGCACCCGGCTGAGGCAGGTGCATACATTGCAGAAATAATACAAAAAATGCTTGAACAAAAAGCAAGCGGTTTAAAATTGAAGATATAAAAAATACGAGAGTCCAAACATCAGGCAGACCGCCTATTGCAAAGTGGCTTACAGAACCGGTAAATGCAGTAAATGCCATTACAAACACGCTTGTACAAACTGCTGTTTTCAGTTCATATCCCAAAAAACTTGTAAGCACAAGTAGCATCATCATTCCCCCGCCTGCACCTACAAGGCCGCATATAAATCCAACCATACTGCCGCTTAAAGCAGAGCGGATAATTTTTTGCTTATCGGTTGCCTCGGTTAACCTTGCTTTAGGCTCTGTAACAGGCTTAACAATAAATTTAACACCCAAAAACAAAGTCATTACAAATGACAAGCTACCCATTGCAGTGCTTGGAACTTTGCTTGAAACAACACTGCCGACAAGTGTAAACAGCAAAACAAAAATCATCATAACAATGCCGTTTTTAACATCAATATTTTTGTTTTTACCGTAATTATATGCCGATACCGCACTTGCGAGCACATCACTTGCCAGTGCAATACCTACTGCATACAAGGGTCCATATCAAGAAAAGTTATAAGCATAGGGCTTATTACTGCGGCGGCACTCATTCCGGCAAAACCCGTTCCAAATCCTGCACCGATACCTGCAATTAAGCAGACTATAAATTTTAAAAACATATCAATATTTCCTTTTTATATTTTCTGAATTTTACATATAAGCATTATAACGATGTTCAAACCCAAACTCAACCAACACATTTCCAATAAAGTGTCCATTATTTAATAATTATTTAATATATTAACTTATTTGTAAAAAATAAGTTAAATAAAAGTTAAAAACAGTATTGTTTTTACAAATGCAAAGTGCTATAATTAGATGAAAAATTTTTACGAAAAGGGGTTTTTTAATGGCTAAAACCAAAGCTGCCGAGTCAAAAACTACAACGGCAGCAAAAAAGTACATGAAGCCGTCTGAAGTTGCAACATTCGGTATCGGTCTTTTCGGCGTAGCTCTTTTAACAGGATGGATGCCGGACTATACCACAACTTTCTTCGCCGACTTCGCATTTAAGGGAAAAGGTTTTGACTCTGCTTCTCTTTCACACATCGTTGAGGTAGTATTCCTTATTGCGGGTTTTGTAGGTGCAATCTGCGAACTTGTTATCGGTGTACTTGTTGACAGAACAAAAACCAAGCTTGGTAAGGTTAAGCCTTGGGTTGGTTTCGGTGCAATTCCGCTTGCAATTATTTCAATGCTTGTATTTGTAGCACCTAACACAACTTCATTTGGCCTTGCATCAGTATGGATGATTGTTATTTACTGCCTTTACACAGCAGTGTCCTGCGCAGTTGAATCACCTTCTAACTGTTTCGGCGCACTTTGCTCACCTAACCCTGCTGAAAGAAGCAGTGCTATTTCAATTGCATCATTCCTTCGTTCAGTCGGCCAGTCAGGCGGTCAGGTAGTAATCATCGTTGTAGGCGCTCTTATGAAAGCTCTTATGGGCCAGCAGCAGTTCAAAAATGCTGAAGGTCAAGGTATCGACCTTATCATTTCAACTGCAATTTGCGCACTTGGTATGATTATATTTGTAATGATATTCTTTGCTAATAACAAAGAACGTGTACCTTTCACATCAGAAAATGTATCACTTTTAGAATCAATCAAGCTTGTATTTACCAATAAGAATCTTCTTATGGTATCTCTTACTAAAGTATTTGGCTTTGGCCGTGGTGTTTACGGTACAGTATCACTTTATATAGCTATTTATCTTCTTGGTTCAAAGGGATTAAAGCTTGCACTTATGCTTCCTATGGGTATCGGTACAGCAGTAGGTACACTTCTTGTAAACTTTGTACTTAAGAAGTTTTCTACAAAGAAAACATTTATTATTTTCTGCTGCTACGGTGCATCGGCAATGGCTATCCTTTACCTAGTATCAAAGGGTATCGGCTTCAATTCAACTCTTATCGTTCCTTTCCTTATTCTCAACTTCTTTTGCGGTATTCAGCACGGTAACACAAATGTTACACCTAACATTATGATTGCCGACTGCGTAGATGAAATGGAATATAAGACAGGCAAAAGGCAGGAAGGTCTTGCTTATGCAGGCTATGGTCTTTTCTCAAAGATTGCATCTGCATTCACAAAGTTCCTCGGCCCATGGCTTGTATACACATGGAGCCAGTACAAAATTTCAACTGACCCTAATGTTGCATATGCATCACAGGATGATAAAGTTCTTTCTCGTTTCTTAATGATTTACACAATCATTCCGGCTATCTTTGTAATTCTTCAGTTCATTCCTATCCTCTTCTATGATATGACAGGTGAAAAGAAGGCAAGAATTACAGCTGCTCTTGCAGAAAAGAGAGAAGCTGAAAAAGCTGAAGAAGCAAGCGAAGATAACGAAGATATTGCAGGATAAGGAGGGATTAGTTATGGCTGAAACAAAAGAAAAGAAAGGCTTTAACGCCGCTCTTTATGCAGTAATCGCAGGTATCGTGGTTGCAGTATTGCTTGTTCTTATCACAATATTTGCTTTTACAACAAGATATACAGGCTTTTCTGCCGAAAAGGTAGCACAAGCTTATGTTGATACAATCGTACAAACAGGCGACGGATATAACGCTTATAAAAACACACTCGTTTCAAAAAATCAAAAATTCGGTAATTTTGTAATTAACGGATATATGAAACCGTATGTTAACGAAGATGCCGAAAAAGCTTCATTCGTAGGTACAGGCAGTGATGAAGAAATCACAAAGACTGACGAAGTTTATGACACAATGTATGAATATTATGTTGGTATTGTAGCTAAATACGGACTTGATGACATTGACGCTGTATTTAATGATTACTTTGCTAAACTCAGCGAAGTAAGAAAAGAAATATTCGGCGATGAATATATGGATACAGACTTTATGTTCTCTGTATTTGAATCAAATGTTACAAATTACGGTAAATCACTTACAGGTACTGAAGAAGAATACGGTGCTGACGGAAAAACAGTTATTCAGGAAGCTTCAACAGGTAAGTATCAAGAAATGTTCGGTAACGATTATAAGTTCACAGCAACAGTTAAGGAATGCACAGAACTTACAGACGCTGAAAAAGATGCATACATTAAAGAGTATAAGGAGAGAATTACTCCGGTTGCATCATCAGGCGAAGCAAAGGCAGACAAGTTCGGCCTTAAAGATACCGACAAAAAGAATACACCTAAATCAGATATGATAGGTGCATTTGAAAAGCTTGATAATTCAAATGACATATCTGCTGTTGCTAAATGCACAGTTGATGTTACACTTGAAGACGGAAAGAGCGTTGCTTCACAGCAAGTATATGTTGTGAAAATCGGCAACACCTGGTATGTTGACAACACAAATGTTGACACATCAGCTCTTTACCTTGCAAAATAAGAAATAATTTTTTAAGCCTTACAGTTTTAATTAACTGTAAGGCTTTTTTGATTGATATTATATTTTAATATATGATAAAATATTTCAAACTATTTTTACGAGGTATAAGAATGAAGAAGATAATTTGTTTAGCACTATCGTTGATAATGACATTAGGTTTATTATCCCCTATCAAAACTCACGCTGATGATGAACTTTATTATGAATTACCGCTTGATTATGTTCATGAAATCGAAACCGGCAGTTGAAAATGTTACCAAGCCGAAAACCACCAAGTTAGAGCATGTAAAATAAAGTGTGTAAGTTAGAAAATGAACAAGTCCGTAAAAAATGGACAATAGAAAAAAGGGACCTCTATGGTAGAATAAAAACTATCATATGCAAAATTGTATTGATGATAACGAAAGCGGCTATAC
>CAVLCX010000031.1:0-1590 GCA_963661525.1 bacterium | reverse complement strand
ACCTCTAACAGAGATATGAAAAATCTCGCAAGCAAATTATATCAATACAGTATGGTGCAGGAAATAGTATCGCAGAACAAAGCTAAAATGCTTGATGTAGGTTCTCCGGCAAAGACAAAAGGTGCAAGAATACCGTATTCCGATGAAGAAATCGATACACTTTGGAAGCATACAGATGACGATATTGTAAAACTGATTTTGATATACATTTATACAGGCGTAAGATGCAACGAATTACTTTATCTAAAAAAAGAAAATTTGCATCTTGACGAGCAGTATTTTGAAGTGGTTAAAAGTAAAACCGAAGCAGGTATTAGAATAGTACCTATTGCAGATGTCATTATTCTTTTTTTCAAGTACTTTTGCGATAAATCACAAAGTCAATGGGTTGTAACAGCCGAATACGGTGGCAGACTTGCTGACAGTTGGTACAGAAAGCAACAGCGAAGTGTATTGAAATCATTATCAATGAAGCATACTACGCACGAAGCACGACACACTTGCATTACGCAAATGACAATACACAATGTAAATGAAAGTGTTATAAAAGAGATAGTCGGTCACAAATCAGCTCAATCATTTACTGAAAGAGTTTACACTCATATTTATTTAAAGACAAAAATTGATGCAGTAAGCACAATTCATACATAGAATATTTGTTACCAACGTGCTACCAATGTGCTACCAACTTGTTACCAACCGTGGTACAGTATGTAGTAGTGAACAGTACGCAAACATAAGTAAAACCCTGCATAGTTAGGTACTATGTAGGGTTTTAATATTTGGTGGAGATGGCGGTAATCGAAACCGCGTCCAAAATCGGCTTACCAAGGGCTCTACGAGTGTATTTTACCTTTTGAGTTATCCCCCTCACACATCGGCGGTAAACGGCCTATATGCTACGGTATCCTCTAATACCTGACGAAAGACGAGGAATGCTTTCGTTCATGTTCGCCACAAAGTCGACGCTCTATCCAAAGTCGTGGCATTCTTTGGGAGAACGCAAGCTGCTAATTACGCAGCAAGAGCTACTGATTTATTATTGTCAGTTAATTTTAAAGTGTTACTTTTAAAGAGGTGCAACTCCTCTACTCGCTGATCAAGGCTCACCAACCCTGTCGAAATCCTTTCATCCCCATATTATTGCTTTAAATAATGATTATATGATGATTTATACAGACTGCGAATATAGCCTGCCTTTGAAAGAACAACAAAGTATTGAGTCTGCTTATTATAATATATTATATCACCGTTTGAAATGGTTTTATGCACTGATTTTTTATCTGTTATAATTTTATTTGCAAGTTTTAAATAACTTTCCAAGCTTGTTACACCGACATCGTTTTTATGCTTATAATAATGCTTTAGAAAATTTTGAGCATCATAAAACTTATATTGATATTTTTCATTAAACGAAACATCAACTGTTTTACGCTTTTGTACATTCACTAATAAAGCAAATGAAAGTAAAAACGAACAAACAATAATTGCCACAGGTACAATGCCCGAAAGTGTTTTCACCTTAAAAGTGAAATATGAAATTGCAACACCGAGCGCAAAGAAAAGAACCGAAAAGACTAAATTTTCAGG
>CAVLCX010000030.1:0-11068 GCA_963661525.1 bacterium | reverse complement strand
CATTATGTCAGAATATAAATATCATTTTGAAACACTTCAACTTCATGTAGGTCAGGAAGAACCGGACCCGGCAACAGATTCAAGAGCAGTTCCTATTTATCAAACAACTTCATATGTATTTAAAAACAGCGATCACGCACAGGCAAGATTCGGTCTTGCAGATGCAGGTAACATCTACGGCCGACTTACCAATTCAACACAAGATGTTTTTGAACAGAGAGTTGCAGCTCTTGAAGGCGGTGTAGCCGCTCTTGCAACAGCTTCAGGTGCAGCAGCACTTGCTTATACTTTCCAGGCTCTTGCACAGGCAGGCGATCACATTGTATCAGCAAAAACAATTTACGGCGGTACTTATAACTATCTTGAACATACATTTTCACAGTTTGGTGTAACAACAACTTTTGTTGACCCTGATGACCTTGCTAATTTTGAAAATGCAATTCAGGATAACACCAAAGCAATCTTTATTGAAACACTCGGCAATCCTAATTCAAATCTTATTGATATTCAAAAGCTTGCAGATATTGCTCATTCACATAACATTCCGCTTGTTATTGACTCAACATTTGCAACACCTTATCTTTTAAGACCTATTGAATACGGTGCAGATATTGTAGTTCACAGTGCTACCAAGTTTATCGGCGGTCACGGTACTACTTTGGGCGGTGTAATCGTTGACAGCGGTAATTTCGATTGGAAAGCAAGCGGCAAATACCCACAGATTTCCGACCCTAACCCAAGCTATCACGGTATTTCATTCCAAGAAGCAGTTGGCCCGGCGGCGTTTGTAACATACATTCGTGCAATCATTCTTCGTGATACCGGTGCTACAATTTCACCGTTTAATGCATTCCTTCTTCTTCAGGGACTTGAAACACTTTCACTTCGTGTTGAACGCCATGTTGAAAACACAAAGAAAGTTATTGAATATCTTGTTAATAACCCTAAAGTTGAAAAGGTTAATCATCCAAGTATTGACCCAAGATATAAAGACCTTTATAACAAGTATTTTCCAAACGGTGCAGGTTCTATCTTCACATTTGAAATTAAGGGCGGAGAAGCAGAAGCCAAGAAGTTTATTGACAGCTTAAAGATTTTCTCAATCCTTGCAAATGTAGCAGATGTTAAATCACTTGTTATTCATCCGGCAACCACAACACACAGTCAGCTTAGCCCTGAAGAACTTGCAGAACAGGATATTAAGCCTAATACAATCAGACTTTCTATCGGTACAGAGCATATTGACGATATTATTCACGATCTCGACGAAGCTTTCGCCGCAATCGACTAATTTTAAATTCTAAATTATTTGATTAAGTTTAAGGAGATTATTTATTATGGCTATTTATAAATCGGCACTTGACCTCGTTGGTAAAACACCACTTCTTGAGGTACAGAATTTTGAAAAAGAAAACAATCTTGAAGCAACAGTTCTTGTAAAACTTGAATATTTCAACCCGGCAGGTTCTGTTAAGGACAGAATTGCAAAGGCAATTATTGAAGACGCAGAAAAAACAGGAAAACTCAAAGCAGATTCAGTTATTATTGAACCTACAAGCGGTAACACAGGTATCGGCCTTGCTTCCGTAGCCGCTGCAAAGGGATATAAGCTCATTATCACAATGCCTGAAACTATGAGTGTTGAAAGAAGAAACCTTATGAAAGCATACGGTGCAGAACTTGTTTTAACAGACGGTGCAAAGGGTATGAAGGGTGCTATCGCAAAGGCAGAAGAACTTGCAAGCGAACTTCCAAACAGTTTTATCGCAGGCCAGTTTACTAACCCTGTAAACCCTGCAACTCATAAGGCAACAACAGGCCCTGAAATTTGGAGCGATACCGAAGGTAAAGTTGATATTTTCGTAGCAGGTGTAGGTACAGGCGGTACACTTTCAGGTGTCGGCGAATACCTTAAGAGCCAAAATCCTAATGTAAAGGTAGTTGCGGTAGAACCGGCTACATCACCTGTTCTTTCAAAGGGTACAGCAGGCCCTCATAAAATTCAGGGTATCGGCGCAGGCTTTGTTCCTGATACTCTTAACACAGATATTTACGATGAAATCATCACAGTTGAAAACGAAGATGCATTTGCAACAGGTAAAGCATTCCCTAAGCAAGAGGGTGTACTTGTCGGCATTTCAAGCGGCGCAGCACTTTGGGCTGCAAAGGAACTTGCTAAAAGGCCTGAAAATAAAGGCAAAACAATCGTTGCTCTTTTACCTGATACAGGTGACAGATACCTTTCAACTCCGCTTTTCAGCGAGTAATAAAGACGGATATAATATTTCCCTTATATCATAAAATCAAGGCTTGGGCTTCACGGTCCAAGTCTTGATTTTTTTATTTTATGCTCAAATGCTACTAATATATTAAATAATTTTTTAACAAAATCGGCAAAATATAATAAAATTTATAAAAAATATTGATATTACTATCCCAAAGTGTTAAAATCTATAATAGGCAAATTTGGAATATTTTAATTTTTTCATAAATGCTCTGTCACAATTTAAGGAGGACAAAACAGTGAACGACTCAAAAGCACTTAAAAGACTTGAAGCACTTTTTGATGACGGTTCATTTACTGAAATTGATGCTTATGCTAAATCAGCTGACGGCTCAGTTGAAGTTGTTGCCGGCTTCGGAACAGTTAATGAGTGTGCAGTTTATGCATTTTCACAGGATGTAACTGTTGACAGCGGTGCTGTAAGTGTTGCACAGTGTGCTAAAATTAAAAAGATTTATGAACTCGCTTTAAAAACCGGTTGCCCGGTCATCGGCGTGTATGATTCAAACGGTGTTAAGCTTACCGAAGGTTTTGAAGTTATGAATGCTTACGGTGAACTTGTTAAAGCATCAACATCAATGAGCGGCGTATGCCCTCAAATTTCAATCGTCGCAGGTTCTTGCCTCGGCACATCTGCTCTTATTGCAAATATGGCTGATATTGTAGTAGCGGTTAAGGACGCTGATTTTTATGTAACAGCTCCAAGCGAAGTTACTGCCGAAGAAAGCTATGAAGCAGGAACAGTTGATATTCTTTGCGATACTTTTGAAGATGCCGTGGCACAGGTAAAAAATCTTGCTTCGCTTCTTCCGTCAAATAACCTTGCACCTTCTCCTCTTTTTGAGTTTGAAGCACCAAGCACTTTTGCAAATGACGGTGATGATGCAATGGCTGTTATTAACAGTATTGCAGATGCAAATTCAGTAGTTGAACTTAAGGGCGGATATTCAGAAAAGAAATGTAAAACCGCTCTTGCAACAGTTATGGGTACAACAGTAGGCTTTGTTGCATTTGAAGGTGAACCTATTTGCCCTTGCTGTTCATATAAGGCTGAAGCTATGGTTAAGCTTTGCGATGCTTATTCAATTCCGGTTGTAACTTTGGTTAATGCAAACGGTGCTGTTAATAAGCCGGGCAAGGAAAATCAATGCCTTACAGCGTTTACTAAACTTACAAGTGCTTATGCAACTGCAACTACGCCTAAAATTTCTGTGATTACGGGCAATGCAGTCGGCCTTGCATATATTGTTCTTGCAGGTAAAGGCTCAAATGCAGACTTTACTTTCGCTTGGGATAAGAGCGTTGCATCTCCGCTTCCTACCGAGTCTGCTGTTCAATTTTTATTTAATGACAGACTTGCAAACGGTGAAAGCAAGCAAGACCTTGAAAAAGAATATATCGAAAAGGTTGCTTCACCATTCACTGCCGCAGCTTGTGGCGCAGTTGATGATATTTTTGCTCCTGCCGATACCCGTGCAAAAGTTATTTCTGCACTTGATATTCTTGCAGGTAAAAGAGAAAATACTTTACCAAGAAAACATTCTGTTAAATAATGGAGGATTAAAATATGAAAAACTATACAATTACCGTAAACGGTACAGCTTATAATGTTACAGTTCAGGAAGGTGCAAATGCTCCTGCTCCTGCATCAGCACCGGCTCCGGCTGCAGCTCCTGCTCCGGCACCTGCTGCTGCATCAGCACCGGCTCCTGCCGCAGCTCCGGCACCGGCAGCTCAGGGTACAGCAGGTTCAGTTAAGGTTGAAGCTCCTATGCCTGGTACTATCCTTGATGTTAAGGTTTCAGTAGGCGATTCAGTTTCAAGCGGTTCAGTTCTTTGCATTCTTGAAGCTATGAAAATGGAAAATGAAATCGTTGCTCCTCAGGACGGTACAGTTGCATCAATCAATGTTTCAAAGAGCGACAGCGTTGAAGCAGGCCAGGTTATCATTACATTAAATTAAGAGGTGTCATAAATGGCTAAAATCGGTATTACTGAAACAGTTCTCCGTGATGCTCATCAGTCTTTGATTGCAACTCGTATGAGAACTGACGAATTTGAAGACATCCTCGAAAAAATGGATAAAATCGGCTACCATTCACTTGAATGTTGGGGCGGTGCAACTTTTGACAGTTGTCTTCGATTCCTTGATGAAGACCCTTGGGACAGGCTTCGTCTTATTCGTAAAAAATGTCCTAACACAAAGCTTCAAATGCTTTTCAGAGGTCAGAATATGCTCGGCTACCGTCATTATTCTGATGAACTCGTTGATTATTTTGTAAAAAAAAGTATTGATAACGGTATTGATATTTTAAGAATATTTGATGCTCTTAACGATGTTCGTAACCTTCAAACCGCTATTGATGCAGCCAAGAAATACGGCGGTCATGTTCAGGCTGCTATTTCATATACCACCGGCCCTGTTTTTGATATTGATTATTATTGCAATTATGCAAAGCAACTTGAAAATGCCGGTGCAGATTCAATCTGTATTAAAGATATGGCAGGTCTTTTAACTCCTTACGGAACTTATGATCTTGTTAAAGCACTTAAGAGTACAGTTGATATTCCTGTTCAGCTTCACTCTCACTATACTTCAGGTCTTGCTTCTATGGTTCATCTTAAGGGTATTGAAGCAGGTGTTGATGTTATTGATACTGCTATGAGTCCGCTTGCTATGGGTACTTCTCACCCGGCTACCGAATCAATGGTTGCCGCACTTAAGGGTACAGAGTATGATACAGGCCTTGATATTAAGGCTCTTTCAGAAATCAGAGATTTCTTCACACCGCTTCGTGAAAAGTATCTTGAATCAGGTCTTCTTGACCCTAAAATGCTTGGTGTTGACGCTAATACTCTTCTTTATCAGGTTCCGGGCGGTATGCTTTCCAACCTTGTATCACAGCTTAAGCAGGCAGGTAAGGCAGATAAGCTTGATGAAGTTCTTGCCGAAGTGCCGAGGGTAAGGGAAGATTCAGGTTACCCACCGCTTGTTACTCCTACATCTCAAATCGTTGGTACACAGGCTGTGTTCAATGTTATTATGGGTGAAAGATATAAGATGGTAACCAAGGAATTTAAGGATATGGTTGCAGGTAAGTACGGTAAAACACCTTGTGATATTGACCCTGAATTCCAGAAGAAGATTGTAGGCGATGATGAAATTATCACTTGCCGCCCTGCTGACCTTATTCATGATAAAATTGATGATTTCAAGAATGAAATTAAAGAATATTATGAGCAGGAAGAAGATGTTCTTTCATATGCCCAGTTTGGTCAGGTTGCAGTTAAGTTCTTCCAAAAGAGAAGAGATAAAAAATACAATCTTGACGGTAAGCATGAAGACTTTGAATCAAAAGTTCATCCTGTTTAATTAACAAACTTAAAAAAGTGCCACAAAAAAGTGGCACTTTTTTGTTTTTTATTCCGCTGTTTTTTATACATTGTAAAACTGCTGTATAAAATGTTGCGTAAAAATACAGCATAATATTAAAAAAATATGTACAAAATATTGCAAAAAATGATTTCTTATGCTAATATGATACTATATTATATATATGTGGGAGGAATAATTTATGCATACATTCAAAAAATCAATTGCATGCCTTATGTCGCTTATAATGATAATGACTGTAACTCCGTTTACAGCTGTTACTGCATCTGCGGCTCCGGTAGAGTGCGAAAGCTCAAACATTGACGAAACAAACAAAAAGTACAATGCAGCTCCGTCAACTTCTTTCACTGCTAAAAAAGGTTTAAGTGAAGTTTCTTGGCGTAACAGTGCCGAACTTAATGAAGATAGCTCGTCAGACGGCGAATCTCATAAGCAATCATATGCTCCGTCTTCAAATGTGCTTTATTGGCCGGGCGCTTATGTTGGTACAACTAATTGCTTGCGTTTTCAAAATAATAATTTGGAATTTATGACTTTTTATCCGTCAACTGTACTTATGTGGGACGGTACGACTGATGCTTATATACCGATTATGTGTGTAGCTCAAAATTCATCTAACACTTTTTTTGATGGTAATAGAACAATTTATTATGCTGCACCTTATGATAGCGAGCGTACATCTAATGCCACTTCACCGGCTCACAGTGCAAATTTCTATGCTGATACTTGGCGCGGAAGCAAAACTGCAACTGAACAAAATCAAAACTTCAACGCCAACATGTACGGTAATGATACACCATTTGGTTTTGAATCAAATGTTTTAACTGAATTTATCAGCAGTGGTGAAAATGCAAATCAATTCTACAATTTCGGTAATGCCCGTGGCAGTAGAAATTTGGCAAGTTTTCTTCATATTGATTCAAATATTGATAATGACACTTCTTTTATCTCAAATGGTTATTTGGCTAAAAAACTTTATTGGACAACAAATTCAAGTAATGTAGATTTTACAACTGCTTATGATAATAATTCAAAAGAGTCAAGTTCAACAATTTATGTTGTAAACTATAAGCCGATTATTGAAGCTGCAAATGAAGCTGCAAATGATTTGGAATACTTTAACCAAACATTGTACACTCCTGATGCAGTTAATGAATATTATGAAGCAATACAGAATTTGTATGATTGTGACCCGATTTCATTTTTTGACCAAAATGACGGTAAGGATGCAACCGATGTATCAGATATTGCAATTAGAGTTGCAAATTGTACAAATGATATTAAAAATCGAATTAACGCTTATGAAAAAGCAAAAGTTAAGCTTGAAAACAGTAAGCAATATCGCATTAAGTTTACAAATTCAAAAGATGAACTTCTTTCAGATAACTATTATAAAGCAGGCAGTACAATAGTTGTACCTGTTCTCAGTGATAGCTATGAAGATTGTGATGAAACAGGCCATTGCACTGTAACATTTGAATGGCAACCTGCTGTTGAATTAACTGCAAGTGCAGATGTTGATTATGTTGAAAATAAAATAGTACCGGCAAAAACACCGCATAATTATGGTGCATACTCAAAGGTTACACAAGAAGTTGGCGGTGTTGAACAAAACGCTCACAGCCGCACCTGTTCAGAATGCGGATATAAAGACTGGGCTTTGTGTGACAGCTTCTATGTAGAAGATACTGAAAAGTATCAGCCTGCAAGCTGTACACAAGATGAAATTCGCACATACGAATGTTCAGTTTGCGGCAGAATAAAAACTGAAATAGGCGAAAAGCAAACAGGTCATGATTATGAAGTTGTTTCGCCACAGGTTGATGCAACCTGTGAAATTGCAGGTAAAACTGAAGTGAAGAAATGTAAAAACTGCGGTGATACAATAGGCGGCGATGTAATCCCTGCTCTTAAGCACGATTATGAAGTTATATCAAAACAGGTTGAACCTACTTGTACAACAGATGGTAAAACAGAAGAAAAGAAATGTAAAAACTGCGATGATACAATAGGCGGCGATGTAATTGAGGCAACAGGACACAACTATCAGTATATTGAAGCTGAAAATAAAATTGTTTGCAGCAGATGCCAAGATGAAAAAATAGTAGGTACATCATATATAGTACCTGACGGATATGATTTTGTTGAAATCGTTAAACCTACTTGTACAGAATTTGGTTATACACTTTATAAAAATAGTGAAGACATAAAATTTTATAACGATATTAAATCTCCAACAGGTCATCAATACGGAGAAGCAACAGTATATCCGGCTACTTGTACACAGGATGAATATAGCGTAAGAATTTGCACAGTATGTCAAGACGAGAAAGTTGTTACAAACACTGGTACAAAGCTAGGTCATAATTATAATAAGGTCATAACTGCACCTACTTATGAAGCAGACGGTTACACAACTCATACATGTACTCGCTGTGGTGATACATATCAAACTGATTTTACAGCTAAACTTGTAAAACCTGCCGATACAACACCGTCAACACCTGCGCTTACACCGGGTGAAAGCGCAATTGCCAATAGTTACGGTGTAGATTCTGCAACAGCAAAGTTAATTTATATTTATCTTACCCAAAATAATATTTCAAGTGATACTTCATCATTAACCCAAAAGGTAATGACGGGTACACCTGTTAAGGGTGACGGTGATTATAAAGGTTCAAACTTCGGCCTTTTAAAAGCAAAAACCACCAAGATTACTAAAAACAGCGTAACTGTAAAATGGAATAAGGTTAAGAATGCAGACGGTTACATTATTTACGGTGCAAAGTGCGGTGCTAAGAGTAAGTACAAAGTGCTTAAAGTTGTTTCAAGTAAAACAACATCTTACACTCAAAAGAAACTTAAGAAAGGTACTTATTATAAGTACAATATCGTAGCATTTAAAAATATTAACGGTGCTAAAGTTACTACCGCTGTGTCAAAGAAAGTTCATGCAACTACTCTCGGCGGAAAATACGGTGTAGCAAAGTCTGTTAAGGTAAATAAAACAAAGGCTACAATTAAGAAAGGTAAGACTTTCAAAATCAAAGCTTCTGAAATCAAGAAGGATAAAACAATTAAAAGGCACAGAGCTGTTTGCTATGAATCATCAAATACCGCTGTTGCAACTGTTAATGCAAAGGGTAAAGTAAAGGGCGTCAAGAAGGGCAAATGCACAATTTATGTTTACGCTCAAAACGGTGTATATAAAACAGTTAATATTACTGTAAAATAATACACACAGCAGACTTTGAAAAAGTGTATAAAGGGAATGGCAAAAGCCATTCCCTTTATTTTATCTAATCACAAAGTATATATATATTCCGTAAATTATAAGCAGTAATATGCCTTGCCATCTTTGAAACTTTTGGCTGATAACGGTAGGCAAAACAGCTATTAAAATTACACCTAAGCACATTACGCAGTCAAAATTAACACAGGAAAGCGAAACTGCAAGTTCACCGCTTCCTTTTGTAATTGATATTAGTGAGCAAATCGGAAGAATTAAAGTTAAATCAATTATATTTGCACCAAGTATGTTTCCGGCTGAAAGTGAGCCGGATTTTCTCTTTAGTGCTGTAAGTGCTGTTACAAGCTCAGGCAGGGAAGTGCCGATAGCAACTGCGATAACGCTTATTACTCTTTGCGAAATATTCAAGCTTATGGCAATTTGTGTGGCATATGTAACAAGGAGCCTTGCGCCGAAAACTATGCCCGCAGCACCTAAAATAAAAAGAATAATGCAACTAACTTTTTCTTTAGTGCAGTATGATATTTTGCTTTCATCATTTTTTGTTTCGTTTTTTATGCATTTTATGTTTTCAAAAATAAATATTGCAAATACTGTAAATAAGAGTGTTACGCCCAAAGCCGAAAGAAAATAATATTCTCCTACCTCACCTTTAAAGCAGAGTTCTTTCTTTTGCGTTACTATGCACCCTATTATCATAAAAATAACAGCAAATATCATGGCAAAGCCTTTAAATGAAATATCTTTTCTTTTTATTTCAAATGGCATAAATGTAATAAAAAGCCCTAAAATCAAAGCTGTATTTGCCGTGACGGAACCTACCGCATTGCCGACTGCCATATCAACATTTTTGCTTAATGTTGCCTGAATACTTACTATAATTTCAGGCAGAGTGGTTGCGATTGATACTATTGTAGCACCTATGATAAATTTAGGAACTCCGAGCATATTTGCAACTTTTGTTGCGCTGTCAACAAAAATATCACCGCCCTTAATTATTAAAATTAAGCCGATAATAAAAAACACATAAGTTAATGCAGTTGCCATTTTCTCACCTTAAAAATTTGTTGTTTTGCGAATTGATATATGATATAATATTTAAGCTAATACTGATATGAGGTGACATTATGTCTAAAAATAAAAAATTCAGTCCTATAATACTTATTCCTATTTTTGTTGCAATATTCGTTTTAATTGTTCTTGCAGTGAGCGGGCATTTAACAAAAACAGAAGATGTAAAAGAACCTACTGCCGAAACCTCTGTTTCTGCAGTTAATGAGCAAAGCAGTGAACCTGTAAGCGAAAATTCAGACGGAAAGGTTACTCTTTGCGCGGTCGGTGATAATCTTATTCATAATACTTTGATTGACGCAGGCAAGCAGGAAGACGGAAGTTATGATTATACTTCGCTTTACCAAAACATTGCCCCTGTAATTCAAAAATATGATATTTCTGTAATTGACCAGGAAACTGTACTCGGCGGTTCTGATTTTGAATATACGGGCTATCCTGTGTTTAATTCTCCGCAGGAAATCGGCGATGCCGCAATAAATGCCGGATTTGATATATTCAACTGTGCCAATAATCATATAATGGATAAAGGCTCACAAGGCATTATGAATGAAATTGAATATTTTAAAAAGCACAAAGATGTTGTTTATCTCGGTATTAACGAAGATGAAAAGAGTTATAACACTATAAAGTATTATGTAAAAAATAATATTACATTTGCGTTGCTTAATTACACTTACGGCACCAACGGTATTGACCTTCCGAGTGATAAACCTTGGATAGTTAATATGATGGACAAGGATAAAGTAACTAAAGATATTAAGGAAGCAAGGGCAAATGCCGATGTAGTAATTGTATTTCCGCATTGGGGTACGGAAAACAGCTTCAGTATTTCGGATTATCAAAAGGAATATACCGATTTATTCAGCAAATTGGGTGTTGACCTTGTTATCGGCTGCCACCCGCATGTAATTGAGCCGGTTAAGGAAGTTACTAATGAAAGCGGCCACAAAATGCTTGTTTACTATTCGCTTGGTAATTTTATTTCACATCAAATTGAAATTGACCAGCTTTGCGGCGGTATTGCAAGCATTGATATTGAAAAGAAAAACGGAGAAATTACAATTGA
>CAVLCX010000029.1:0-11130 GCA_963661525.1 bacterium | reverse complement strand
GGTTACAAACATTCAAAATAAAACTATAAGCCAAGAGTTAAAACTCAAACAAAAACGGCATAGCAAAACTACACCGTTAAAATCTAATACTTATTTTAAATTATAAAAGCCACCACTTGGGACACACCTTCTTTACGAAGGGTGTCCCAAGTTCACTCCTGTTTCAATATTTAATATATTACTTATTCGGTTACCGTAAGATTTTTAAGGCTTACATCCATAATCATAGCTGAATGAGTAAGCGCTCCGCAAGACACAAAATCAACACCAATTTCGGCTATTGATTTAAGCCTTTCCTTTGTAACATTGCCGGAACATTCGGTTTCAGCTCTGCCGGCAATAATTTGCACCGCTTTTTTCATAGTATCATTATCCATATTATCAAGCATAATAATATCTGCACCGGCTTCAACCGCTTCTTTAACCTGCTCCAAAGTTTCCGTTTCAATTTCAATCTTTCTTACAAAAGGAGCATAAGCCTTTGCCATTTTTATAGCTTTTGTGATTGAACCTGCCGCACCGATATGATTATCTTTAAGAAGTACGCCGTCTGAAAGATTATATCTGTGGTTTGTTGCACCGCCGACTTTAACCGCATATTTTTCAAATGGGCGCATATTCGGAGTAGTCTTTCTTGTATCAAGCAAAGTGGTATTTGTACCCTCAAGCTCTTTCATATACTCCCTTGTCATTGTGGCAATGCCGCTCATACGCTGAAGGTAATTAAGACCTGTTCTCTCCCCGCTGAGTATTGCCTTTACATCCCCGTAAATCACACCTAAAAGATCACCTTTTTTAACTTCGTCGCCATCTTTAAAATTAGCTTCAAAACGAGCAGTTTTATCAAGAAGTTCAAAAGTTCTTTCAAAAATACCCAAGCCGCAAATTATTCCGTCTTGCTTGCAAATAAGTTCAGCCTTGCCCTGCTTATCTTCAGGCATAACAGCATTGGTTGAAACATCTTCTGAAGTAATATCTTCTTTAAGTGTGTTTAAAATATAATCATCAACATTAACCTTGAATGTTACACCATTTATCATAAAAATCTTTATCCTTTTCTTTTATTTCATCCATAATGAGCTTTTTAAATTCCTTTTGCCTTTCTTCCTTTGCCGGATATGACGAAAGGTCAACCTCATTATAATCTTTTTTCTTTTCGCTGTTATCACTAGCAATTACATCTGCCGCACGCTTTGCAAATACAAGGCTTTCAAGAAGTGAGTTTGATGCAAGCCTGTTTTTACCGTGAACACCGTTGCACGCTGTTTCGCCTGCCGCGTAAAGATGAGCCATTGAAGTTCTGCCGTAAAGGTCTGTTTTAACTCCGCCCATCATATAATGCTGAGCAGGGGTAACAGGTACTCTGTCTTTAGTAATATCATAGCCTTCTTCCATACAAGCATCAAATATATTAGGAAAACGCTTTGCGGCTTCCTCCGTATTCATAGTAGGCAATGTGATATAAACATGGTCTGTACCGTATTTTTTCATTTCCTTTACTATTGCGTCAGTCACTACATCTCTCGGCTGAAGCTCATCTGTAAATCTCTCACCGTCTTCATTAAGAAGAATTGCACCCTCACCTCTTACACTTTCACTTATAAGGAAGCGTCTGCCCTTTTTCTTACTGTAAAGGGTTGTAGGGTGAATTTGAATATAGTTAATATCCTTAAGCTCAACGCCGTGCTTAATTGCAAGTGCAAAGGAATCACCCGTAATATGCGGATAGTTTGTAGAATTTAAGAATAAACCGCCGAGTCCGCCTGTTGCAAGGATAATATCCCTTGCAATAATTGAGCCCATTTCGCCGTATTCATCTTCACATACAATGCCCTGGCAAACATTATCTTTTTCTATAAAATCAATCATAGTAGTTCGCGGAACTATTGTAATATTTTCTTTTTGCTTTGCAATATCAAGAAGAGTTGCGGTGATTTCCTTACCGGTTTCATCTTTATGGTGAAGAATTCTGTTTCTTCTGTGCGCACCCTCACGGGTATAATCATATTCACCGTTTTTATCTGTATCAAATTTTACACCGAGGTCGATAAGAGTACCTATTACCTCCTGTGATGATTCAATCATAACTCTGACGGAATCAGGGTCATTTTCCCAATGACCTGCTTTCATTGTATCTTCAAAATAGCATATAAAATCGTCTACATCTTTAAGCACGCACACTCCGCCCTGTGCAAGCATAGAGTCACATTCGTTTGTATTTTCCTTTGTGATGATAAGAACATCCTTATCTTTAGGCAGGCACAGTGCTGCAAATAGGCCTGCCACACCGCTGCCGACTATGACTACATCTGTTTTAATGTATTCTTTGTTTTTCATCAGTTTTATAAAGAGCCTTGCTCTTTTCTCCTATATAGTTAATAATGATAAATTCGCACAGCCAAAAACTTTAATAATTTTTAACTATACTTATTTTAATATATAATTATTTTTCTTAATTGTCAAGGTTGATAAGCAATATAACTTATGATATAATAAAAAATATGAGCAAAATTATACTGCTTTTTTGCAAAGAGGACTGGAATTATGAATGTTTTTGATTTTGACAATACGATATACGACGGCGAAACACTTATTGATTTTGCACTGCACTATGTTAAAACAGACCCTAAAATATGGAAATATATTCCCAAGCTTTTAATAATATGTTTTAAAGATGCATTTCATCTTTTCACGGTTGAAGAAGCAATTGAAGCTTACGCAAGTTTTTTGGAGGGATATTTTATCCATATTAAAACCCTTGATGAAGATGTAGTTGAATTTTGGAATAAAAACGAAAAAAAAATCAAACCCTGGTACAATGAAGTAAGGCAGGATGACGATATTATTGTTTCCGGCTCAACTGATTTTTTGCTTGATGAAATTATGAAAAGAATGGGAATTAAAAACTATGTCGGTTCTTCAATTGATAAAAAAACAGGAAAATTCAAACGCCTTTGCTTTCTTGAAAATAAAGTAAAAATTTTTAACGAATTATATCCCGACGCTCATATTGATAATTTTTATACAGATTCAATGAATGACAAAGCAATGATGGACATTGCCGACCATGTTTATTTGGTAAACGGTGATAAAATAGAGCAAATTAAATAAGAGGTAACGCTATGCTCAAATTAACATTTATTTCAGATACACACCATTACAGCAAAACATTAGGCACAACCGGGCGCCAATATTTTTTAAGAAGCGGAAGCGACCAAAAATGCCTTGCCGAAACAGGTGAAATAATAGACAGCGCATTTGATAAAATCGCAAAAAGTGATACCGACGCAGTAATGATAATCGGTGATGTAACGAATGACGGCGAAAAAGTATCTCACATTGAATTTAAAGAAAAGCTTGAAAATCTTGCAAAGCACAAGCCGGTTTACATCATCACATCAACTCACGATTGGTGCTGTGATGAAAATCCAAGAAGATTTCAGGGCAACATTGTAACTAACGATGTTGAAACTATAAAAAGCAATGAACTTCGTGATTTTTACTTCGATTTCGGCCCAAAGCAAGCTATAAGCGAATACATAACCCATATCGGCACAACATCTTATGTTATTCAGTTTAATGAAAAAGTGCGCCTTCTCGCCCTTAATGATGATAAAAACGGAAACGACCACGCAGGATTTACAGAAGAACATTTTTGTTGGATTGAAGAGCAAATAAAAAAAGCTTATGAAGATAATTGCTTAATAATAGGAATGGAACATCACCTGCTAACACCGCATATAAGTCCGCTTATTACGGGCGGCGGCACTTGTGTTGCAGACAGGGAATATGTTGCAAGCCGCCTTGCAGATGCAGGGCTTAAATATATGTTTGTAGGCCACAGCCATATGCAAAGCACCACTGATTTTAAATCGAAAAAAGGGAATATTATTAAAGAAGTTAATGTAGGTTCGCTTGTAGGTTATCCGGCACCGATAGTAGAAGTAAATGTTAACGATGATATGACCTTGACATATGATGTTAAACACCTTGAAAGCTTCACTCTTGATTCACAAGAAATTGACGCGCAAAAATTTTTGAAAAATCACTGCACTGCCCTTGTGCATAGGCTGCTTGACTGTGCAACCAAAGAGGAATTTGCCGCAAGGCTTAATGCGCTCGGAATTAACGGTGATAAAATCGCAAATTTATTTTTCATTGCAAGGCCTGTTATGGATATTATTAAATACAAAACAGTAGGCTATGCATACGGCAAATTAAAGCATTTTGGTTTTAGCAGATTTATTGATAAAAATCTTGCCGAAAAATTTAAAAATCATAAAATATTAGATATTGTTGACCAAATCACGCTTTCTATTATGGATGGAAGTATAGTAAAATATGACAGAGAATCAGACTACTACAAATTAGTAATGAGTTTTATATCTATTCCAAGTAAAATTTTTAAGAAAAATATTGATTTTAAGAAATTGATTTTTGCAGTTGATGCTATTTTAACAGGCGGCAGATACAACAATCAACACGACACTTTATAGTTTATATAAATAATTATTAAAAAGCTTCGTTTTCGCTTGACATTTATTACAGACTGTGTTACTCTTTTGTTACCTTTTGAGTATACAATATTTTGGCGATTTTTTGTAATATTTTGGTAATATACAATATGTAGTATGATTTTTGGCAAAATCGGCATATTACCATACTATCTAAAGTGGTTACATTTTAGAAAAAATATTACTGATTTCATTTATTTTCTTTCAAACTTTTGCTATAATGGTAAAAGTTTTGGGATGTATACCCATACATATTTAAGATTTTAACGCAAACATTATATATATAACATAGACTCACGCAGAGAGGTGAAATGTACTTGGAGAATTTTGTAATTCGTGGCGGTCATGAACTTTTCGGAGAAGTAAACATAAGCGGCGCTAAAAACGCTGCCGTAGCAATAATTCCTGCCGCTATTCTTGCTAACGATGTAGTACGCATAGAAAATATACCTAATATCAGCGATGTAAGCTTAATGATTCAAACACTTGACAGAATGGGTGCAAAAATCAAGCTTATAAATAATAATACAATTGAAATTGACTCACGAACCGTAACCTGCAAGCCTGTACCGTATGAACTCGCATCTCATTTCAGAGCAAGCTACTATTTAATCGGTGTAATGCTTGGCAGATTTAAAAAAGCAGAAGTTGCAATGCCGGGCGGCTGTGATTTCGGTGTACGGCCGATTGACCAGCACATTAAAGGTTTTGAAATGCTTGGCGCTACGGTTGAAACAATTGACGGAATGGTATGTGCAAATGCCGACAAGCTTGTAGGCGCTTCAATTTATATGGATGTAGTATCGGTTGGTGCTACAATGAACATAATGCTTGCCGCTGTATTGGCAAGGGGGCTTACAGTTATTGAAAACGCAGCTAAAGAGCCGCATATTGTAGACCTTGCATTATTCCTTAACTCAATGGGTGCAGATATCAGAGGTGCCGGCACTGATGTAATTAAAATCAGAGGTGTTGAAAAACTTCACGGCTGCACATATTCAATCATTCCTGACCAAATCGAAGCAGGAACATATATGGTTGCTGCCGCTACCTGCGGTGGTGATGTGCTTATTAAAAATGTAATACCAAAGCATCTTGAATCAATCAGTGCCAAGCTTGAAGAAGCAGGCACAGAAATCATTGAATATGATGATGCAGTGCGTGTAACCAGATTTAAGCCGCTTACAAAATGCAATGTTAAAACTATGCCGCATCCGGGTTTTCCTACCGATATGCAGCCGCAAATCGCAGTATTGCTTTCACTTGCCAAGGGAACAAGTATTCTTTCGGAAAGTGTTTGGGATAACAGATTTCAATATGTAGGCCAGCTTTTAAGAATGGGCGCAAACATTCAGGTTGACGGTAAAATTGCTGTTATTGAGGGTGTTGACAGCTTATCGGGTGTAAATGTTAAAGCAACCGACCTTCGTGCCGGGGCTGCAATGGTAATTGCCGGCCTTGTTGCAAAGGGTGAAACTACTGTTGAGGACATTCAGTACATTGACAGAGGATATGAGGATATTTGCGAAAAGCTCACATCCTTGGGCGCTGATATTAAGCGTGTTGTATCAAATGACGATGAAGCAGTAGTAAACGCAGGATAATAAATAAAATAGTTAACTTAAGGGGGTTTATAAAAACTCCCTTTTCTTATAGATGTAATCACGGAGAATTTTATGGCAAAAGTATGTCAGCTGTTTTCAGGCAGCAGCGGAAATTCAATATTAGTTTCGTCATCAGGGCATAATTACCTTGTAGATATAGGCGTATCAGCCAAAAGGTGCGAAAACGCATTAAAAAACATAGGTGTTGAACCCGGCAGTATTGAGGGAATATTCGTTACACACGAGCATACAGACCACGCAAAAGGAATACGGGTTTTTGCTAACAGGTATAACACACCTGTTTATGCTTCCAAGCTGTGCTATGATGAACTTTACAGGCAGGGCCTTGCAGATGATAAAACCGATTTAAACATTATAGAAAATCACATTGAGCTTGATTCAATAAATGTTTTATCTTTTCATCAAAGCCACGATAGTGCTGATTGCTTGGGATATAGATTCAACTTCAGCGACGGGCGTTCAGCTTCAATTTGCACCGATACGGGATTTATTACCGATAATGCAAAAGAAATTATGCCTAAATCAGATATTGTATTTATAGAATCGAATCACGAAATTGCAATGGTTAACGCAGGAAGTTACCCTTATATTTTAAAGCAGAGAATTTTAGGCGCAAACGGTCACCTTTCAAACTTCGCTTGCGGCGAGTACATAAAAGAGCTTGCGAAATCAGGCACTACACGCTTCGTATTATCGCATTTAAGCCGAGAAAACAACTTGCCCGAGCTTGCACGCCAAACAGCAATTTCAGCCCTCAGCGAGCTTAAAATGGAAGAAAACAAGGACTATCGCCTTTATGTTTCCCCACCTGAAAACGAAGCAAGGAGCATTGTACTATGATTAACATAACTCTTATTGCTGTTGGAAAATTAAAAGAAAAATACTTGCGTGACGCAGTTGATGAATATTCCAAGCGGCTCGGCGCATTTTGCAAAATAAATATTATAGAAATTGATGAAGAAAAAATCGGTGATAATCCAAGCTCGGCTCAAATTCAAAATGTGCTTGAAAAGGAAGGGCAAAGAATAATCAAAAGAATTCCGAAATCAAGCAATATAATAAGTCTTTGCATTGAAGGGAAGGAATATTCAAGCCCTGATTTTTCAAAACTTATCGAAAATATATCAATGACTTCATCAAGCATTTGCTTTATAATCGGCGGTTCGTTCGGGCTTAGTGATGAAGTTAAAAAGCTTAGTAATTACAAGCTTTCTTTCGGTAAAATGACGCTTCCGCATCAGCTTGCAAGGGTAATTTTGCTTGAGCAGGTATATAGGGCATTTTCAATTTCAAATAATTCTAAATATCACAAATAATTGACTTAAACCAAAATTTTAATTATAATTAAGCTAACAACTTGGTCGGAGGGGTAATATGGCTTTATCTGCAATGTTTATTTTGGAAGTTGTGATTGTATTTTCTTTCATCATCACTTCCCTGTTTATGTTCATACCAAAGAAAAACGAAACTGTACATAAAATATTTTTTGTATTATCAATAATGCTGGGCATACTTGTTACATTTATAAGCGCAACTTCACTGCCGGCAAATATGAAGCTTCAAACCGTTGCTTGCTGGATGTGCCTTGTTCCCGGTGCAATAGGAATAATAATTTCAGTAGCAAAAGGCAAACCCAACGCATTTGCAAAAATATGCTCAATGCTTACCACTATACTTTCCGTTTTGGGATATTTCTTTTTCGGATAATAATAAAAATCAGGATGACTTTAAGTTTATACGCTAAAAGTTATCCTGATTTATTTTTGGGCATAAAAAAACACGAACCGATGATGTAGGTGGTTGAGGGATGGTCCGTGCTTTTTTATTAACTTAAGGAGTAATAGTTAGTATCAACTAACTACATATAGGTTAGCATAAGCTAACTCATTTGTCAATACCTTTTTTGAAAAAATATATATTTATTTTTTCGCCGCATTTATGAGCAGTAAAAAATCCTGCCTTTTTTACAAAAAGGCAGGATTTTTTTGTTTAATTTGATATTACTGGAAATCAAATACATTTACCCAAGAGTCAAGGAGTTCCTTTTCTTCAGGTTTGTTTTTAACACTTTCACTGCAAGCAACAATAGGCATCCACTGCTGTACAAGTTGCTTTGGAATATCAGCTTTTTTGCAGAAAAGATTAAGATACTTTTCAGCAAGTTCTTTTTGACCGTTAAGGTTAAATACAAGATATGTTCTTGCCGCATCTTCAGAAGCGTTACCCTGAGTTGCGTGTGCCCAGTCGATTACATAATATTCACCGTCAGGTGTAACAATAATGTTTGACGGGCAATAATCGCCGTGAAGAACCTTATTATGAGGTTTCATACCCTCAAGTCTGTTATGAAGGTCATATCTCAAAGTTGCTTCATATGACGAAGCACTGATTTTAGCGTGCATTTTATCCTTAATTTTATTAAGCATAGGGCATTTCTTTGAATGAATTTCCATTTGAAGATTAACGAACTTTTCAAGATATTCGTCTTCCTTTTCAGGATTTTCAGCCATAAGTTCAGAAAGGCTCTTTCCTTCAATATATTCCCTTGTGATAGCCCAGCCGCCGTCTACCTTTCTTACATCAAGAAGCTTTGGAATTTTAAGTCCTGTTTCCTCAACTCTTGCAGTATTAAGCGCTTCGTTAAGAACCTGTGCTTTTGTAAAAGCTTTTTCATCAAAAACTTTTACAAGCTTATCACCGTCACGATAAATTTCTTTGTTCTCTCTCTTAATAATAGTTGTCATAAAAGACACCCCCTATTTATTATACATAACCGAAAATTTACAGTCAAGTTGATTATTTGCCGTAATAAGCACGAAGATACATATCTTTAATTTCTGACATAAGAGGAAGCCTTGGGTTTGCACCTGTGCATTGGTCATCAAATGCATCTTCTGTCATTTGGTCAAGAGTATCAAGGAAGTACTTTTCATCTACACCGTAATCCTTAATTGTCTTTTTGATGCCTACATATTCTTTAAGGTCATCAATCTTTTTGATAAGTCCTTTAAGTTTAGCTTCATCATTTCTTCCGCTTACACCGAGTGCTTCGGCAACTTCTGCATAGCGGCGAAGTGTCTTAGGATAATCATATTGGCTGAATGTACCCATCTTTGCAGGAACTTCGGCAGCGTTGAATTCAAGAACATAATCAATCATAAGTGCATTTGCTACACCGTGTGGAAGATGATGATATGCACCGAGTTTATGTGCCATTGAGTGACATACACCGAGGAATGCATTTGCAAATGCCATACCTGCCATAGTAGCCGCGTTAGCCATCTTTTCTCTTGCAACAGGGTCATTTTGGCCGTTATCATATGCTCTTGGAAGATATTCAAAAATATTCTTAAGAGCTTCAATAGCAAGGCCGTCTGTATATTCGGTAGCCATCATTGAAGCATAAGCTTCAAGTGCGTGAGTTACTGCGTCAATACCTGATGCTGCTGTAAGGCCTTTAGGTGCTGTCATATGGAAATCAGCATCTACAATAGCCATATTAGGCATAAGCTGATAATCGGCAAGAGGATACTTTGTACCTGTGCTTTCATCTGTAATAACTGCAAAAGGAGTAACTTCAGAGCCGGTACCTGCTGAAGTAGGAACAGCAATAAAGTATGCCTTTTCACCCATTTTAGGGAAAGTATAAACTCTCTTACGAATATCCATAAATCTCATTGCAAGGTCATAGAAATCAACTTCCGGATGTTCATACATTACCCACATAATCTTTGCAGCGTCCATTGCAGAACCGCCGCCGAGTGCGATAATTACATCAGGTTCAAATGCCTTCATCTGCGCATAGCCCTCTTTAGCACAAGCAAGTGTCGGGTCAGGAGCTACATTAAAGAATGTTGTGTTAACAATACCGAGTTCATCAAGCTTATCTGTGATTGGCTTTGAATAACCGTTTTTATAAAGGAAAGAGTCAGTTACAATAAATGCTCTCTTCTTACCCATAACTGTGCCAACCTCGTCAAGTGCAACAGGAAGGCAACCTTTTTTGATATAAACCTTTTCAGGCGCTCTAAACCAAAGCATATTTTCCCTTCTTTCTGCAACTGTCTTGATATTGATAAGATGCTTTACGCCGACATTTTCACTTACCGAGTTACCGCCCCAAGAGCCGCAACCAAGTGTGAGTGACGGTGCAAGGTCGAAGTTATAAAGGTCACCGATACCACCGAAAGAAGAAGGTGTGTTAACAAGAACACGGCAGGTTTTCATACGAGCTTCAAATTCAGCAAGCTTTTCTTTTTCGGTAAGTTCGTTAATATAGATTGAAGAAGTATGGCCGTAACCGCCGTCTGCAATAAGCTGTTCAGCCTTTGCAAGCGCATCTTCAAAATTCTCACTCTTATACATTGCAAGTACAGGTGAAAGCTTTTCGTGTGCAAATTCTTCACTAATGTCAACAGATTCAACTTCACCGATAAGAACCTTTGTATCCTCCGGAATTTTAACACCTGCAAGTGCTGCGATAGTTACAGGCTTTTGACCAACGATTTTTGCATTAAGTGCGCCGTTGATAATAATAGTTTTACGAACCTTATCAAGTTCATCTTTTTTAAGGAAGTAGCATCCTCTGTATTCAAATTCCTTGCGTACTTCTTTATATATTTTCTTATCAACAATTGTTGACTGCTCCGAAGCGCAAATCATACCGTTATCAAATGTTTTAGAATGGATGATTGAGTTAACAGCCTTAAGAATATCTGCGCTTTCATCAATAATTGCAGGTGTATTACCTGCACCTACACCGAGTGCCGGCTTACCGCTTGAATAAGCAGCCTTAACCATACCAGGACCGCCTGTTGCAAGTATAATATCTGCTTCTTTCATAAGAAGATTTGTCATATCAAGTGACGGAGCATCAATCCAAGAAATAATATTTTCAGGTGCGCCTGCTGCTACTGCTGCATCAAGAACGATTTTTGCTGCTGCTGCGGTTGATTTCTTTGCTCTTGGGTGAGGTGAAATGATGATACCGT
>CAVLCX010000028.1:0-11137 GCA_963661525.1 bacterium | reverse complement strand
ACGGCGTTATGTCAACCGCAACCCATTTCATTCTTAAAAAATATAAGGAGCAGGGTGTATTTTTCACAGAAGCTCCAAAGGATGATAGGGGGATTTTTTCATTCTGATGGACTACAATAATTATTTAAACCCAACTCTTGTCGGTGTTAAACCGAGTGGAATCAGAAAATTCTTTTCTATTGCAGAGGAAATGGATAATGTTATATCTCTCGGTGTCGGCGAACCTGATTTTAAAACCCCGTGGCATATTAGGCAAACGGGTATCAATACTCTTGAACAAGGTGCTACAAGATATACTGCAAATGCAGGTCTTTCACTTTTAAGAGATGAAATTGCCGATTATTATAAGCGCAAATTTAATGTGAAATACGATTCTAAAACAGAAATTATGGTTACCGTAGGCGGCTCGGAGGGAATAGATATGGCTATTCGCTCACTTGTATGCCCGGGTGATGAAGTATTGGTTGTAGAACCGAGCTTTGTTTGCTACAAACCTATTATTGAAATTTGCGGCGGCGTACCTGTTCCTATTGTTACTAAAAATGAGGACAACTTTAAGCTTATGCCGGAAGAAATTGAAAATGCGGTAACTGATAAAACCAAGCTTATTGTATTGCCTTTTCCTAATAATCCTACCGGTGCGGTTATGCGTAAAAACGATTTGGAAAAGATTGCCGATGTAATCAAAAAGCACGATTTACTTGTACTTTCAGATGAAATTTACAGTGAACTTACTTACGGTGACGAGGAGCATACTACTATTGCGTCACTTGATTCTATGCGGGAGCGTACAATTATAATCAACGGTTTTTCCAAAACTTATTCTATGACCGGTTGGCGACTCGGCTATGCGCTCGGCCCTGCACCTATAATTAAGCAAATGACCAAACTTCACCAATATGCAATTATGTCTGCCCCTACAACTTCGCAGTATGCCGCTATTGAAGCTTTGTGCAACGGTGATGATGATATAAGAAAAATGCGTGAAGATTATGATATGCGCCGCCGCTTTACAGTTGACGCTTTTAGAAAAATCGGGCTTGATTGCTTTGAGCCGGAGGGTGCGTTTTATTTATTTCCTTGTATTAAATCAACAGGCCTTTCATCTGAAGAATTCTGTGAAAAGCTTGTAATGTCTAAAAGAGTTGCTGTTGTACCGGGAAATGCTTTCGGTGATTGCGGCGAAGGTTTTATTCGTGTTTCTTATTGCTATTCAATAGATAATATTAAAGAAGCGGTAAGGCGCATCGGAGAATTTATAAAAGAACTTGGAGAAAATTGATGGAAGTTAAAGCTTATGCAAAGATTAACTTGATGCTTGATATTATTTGCACCCGCCCTGACGGTTATCACGATTTGTTTATGATAATGCAAAGTATCGGCCTTTATGATACTGTTACGGTTACTGAAACAAATTCAAAAAAGATAACTATCACCTGCAATATTGATGATATTCCGCTTGATGAAAAAAATATTGCATATAAAGCGGCAGACGCATTTTTTAAAACAACTAAAATAAAAAATAAAGGTGTAAATATTGATATTGTTAAGCGTATTCCGCACCAAGCGGGGCTTGCCGGCGGCAGTGCCGACGGTGCAGGTACTCTTGTTGCGCTTAATGAACTGTTAAATGCAGGTTTAAGTGATGATGAACTTTGCAATATCGGTGTTAAAATCGGGGCGGATGTACCGTTTTGTATAAAGGGCGGAACCTTGCTTGCGCAGGGTATCGGTGATGTGCTTAATAAAGTTAAACCTCTCAGGCAGTGCTTTATTGTAATTGCAAAGCCCGATTGCGGTGTTAATACCGGCAAAGCTTATGCGCAGTTTGATACAGTCGGTAAGCGCCACACACCTGATAAATTCGGTATGCTTTGTGCAATGCAAAACAGGGAACTCGGCGAAATATGTTCAAAAATGGAGAATGTGTTTGAGCAGTTTATTGAAGTGCCTAATAAGGTTGATATTAAGGAAGTTATGAGGACTAACGGTGCTTTGGGCGTATGTATGAGCGGAAGCGGCCCTACTGTTTTCGGTATTTTTGATGATAAAGAAAAAGCTGAAAAATCTGCGCTTGAACTTAAAGCTCTTGCAAAGGATATTGCTGTAACAAAGCCTGTAAATAAGGGCTGTAAAATTATAAAATAATTGGTGATTATATGAAAACTTACGAACAAGTTGATAATTATATGCAGGAAATCGGCCTTAAATATGTAAAATCATCTAATGAATTTATTGCAGGCCTTGCTGTGAGAACTAATAAGGATTATACCCAAAAGGTTGCTGCCGAGCTTAATTCGCGTGCCAAGCACAGCAATTCAAGCAATATGGTGTTTTATAAAATAAAGAATGAAACATTTGACGGCTCTATTTATATTTCTGCGGCATTTGACGGCGGACTTTTCAGGCATTTGGGAAATTTAATTATTGATTATGCCGAACTTTTTGATTCAAAGCAGATATTAGACCTTGCCTGCGATTGCGGCATTGTAACTTGCTTTATAGCTAAAATGTATCCAAATTGCCATATTACCGGTGTGGATGTTAATTCATCTGCAATTGAAAATGCAAATAAGCTTAAGGAAAAGCTTGGGCTTGATAATGTGGAATTTGTTTGCAGTGATGTATTTGAATATGCAGGTGAAAATAAGGCTGATACAGCGGTAACTTTCCGCGCTCTTCTTGATGTTTGTATGGCTCAAACTATAGATTTACCGTTTTTCGGTGAGCGCAGTTGGAGGGAAGAGCAATATAAAAATGCATTTTTACCGTTTATAAATATAATAGAAAATAATATAAAGCCCGATGCCAAGATGTTGAGTGTTGAAAGATATACTGCCGATTACGGTTGGCTTGGATATATGATGGCACTTGAAGAAAAAGGCCTGCATACTAACAGTGAAAAAAGTGCAATTATGCGTGCAAGCGATATTTCATCTGTTAAAGAATACAGTGTGACTTATGCCGGATACAGCGATAATGATACATACCAAAAAACTTTTGATGATGTACTTTCAAGGGAATATAAAGCCGGCCAAGGATATGAGGGTGCTATGGCCGAATTTGCACTTTATTATGACAGTGAGGGCGAAATCAGCTTTGCCGATATTTATAAGGATGATAAACTTTTGCACCAATTTGCAGTTGCCGAATCTAAAAAAGGTAAAATAATTTATTATGAGGCTTCGGGCAACAGGAAAAAGGTAAAATACTTCAATGCAAAGAAAAAAGATACGGTTGAGAAGCAACTTTTAGATAATTTATCACTTTACAGTGAAAAAATATATACAGTTAATAAGTATAATAAGTAGAAAACATTCTATTAAATCGTTTTCAAAAATTTCATAATATATTTACTTGTAATTCAAAACGCACAATGTTAGTTCAATATCGAACAATATTGTGCGTTTTGCTAATTTCGGCACCTATAATTATACAAATTACACAAAATTGATAAAACCTATTGATTTTTTTGTGCAATAGTGATAATATTTAGTTGTAGTTAAGAGATAGACGAAATGATTTATTAAAAAGTCATTCAAAGTTTATTAAATAATTGCAAATAAGTAATTAACAAATGAGTAAATGAATATTATTATTATTAAGGCTTTGATTGGTATTTTGTTTGGCATTGCTTTAGGGCTTGCCGCAGTACCGTTAGCAAAAAGGTTGATTCTTTCCAGAAGCGAAGATCCCGGTGATATTATCGTTTTAAGAAAAAAGTCAACTTACATATTAACAGCTTTGGCAGGGGCTGTCGCTTCAGTAGGTTTTGTATTAACTGCTGATGACGAAACGGTGCTGATAAGGAATTTGGTGCTTCTGCTTCCGATGTTAACCATCGCAATAGTTGATTCATTGATTCGCAAAATTCCTAATTCGCTTTTGCTTTCGATGATTGTGGTTCAGGCGGCATATGTGATTTATCAATGCGTCACTACACAAAAAAATTACACATTGCTTAATGCAGGTTTAGGTTTCTTTCTTGGATTTGTAGCTTTCACAATCCCGACTTTTTTGAAAGTTCCTGTTGGTGCAGGCGACGTTAAGTACAGTGCAGTTGTAGGCTTGATAATGTATATGGGTTGCTATTTACAAACAATGGCCACAGTTGGTATATTGGTTTTGTTAGTTTTCGTATTTTTGAAAATAACAAAGCGTGGGGGAATGAAGACCCTTATCCCCATGGGACCTTTTATTTCCATCTCGGTAGTAATTTCAATGTGTTTCCCGGTGCTTAATTCTCTGGTAGTGCTGGAAAATATATTTTAATTAACAAATAAATTATTTTAAATTTTATAAGGAGGAAAAACAAATGAGCTTTATTAAGGATGAAAACGGACAGGGCATGCTTGAGTATGTACTTATCATTGCTTTAGTAGCAGTTGTTGCTATTGTAGCTCTCATCGCTGTAAGAGGCGTTCTTAGCAAGAAGGGTGATGAAGTATCTTCTCAGATGAATTCTGTTGAAAACATGGAATAAACTGTTTTGAATTAAAAAGAAAATTTTTGTATTTATCATTTGTTGTAGGGGGGCAGGGAAATCTGCTCCCTTATTCCATTTTATAAATAACATTTTGTGTTTGAGGGGTGAAAGCTCTTTATGATGACGAAAATTTATAAATACAGATTAAAAAGAAAAAACGAGGAAGGACAATCAATGCTCGAATTTGTGTTGGTTCTTCCTGTTTTTGCTTTAATTCTTTTTATGGTGCTCGATTACGGCTGGCTCTTTATAAATTATATTGAAGTGTCCAACACCTCGCGTAATGCCGCCCGTATTGCGTGCGTTGAGTATAAAACCGTTAATCTTCAAGATGGCTCCGTTGTCAGCCCGAAGTCGTATACTCTTGACGATTTGGACAGGGACGATATCAATGACGAAACAAAAGATATCATCAGGCAGGTTAAAAACTCGCTTCCGAATAATGTCGACAGAGTTAAAATTAAGGTATCGTATTCAAACGATATTGAGGCTGAGGTCGAAAACCGGACGGTGAAAAACAGGCCAAGCGGTGACGTTACGATTTATGTCGAATGCAGGATTCCCGTTTTTACACCTATATTAGGCTCGGGAGCTGATAAAATGCATTATACGCTTAAATCAAGCTCCACATTTAAGGTTGAAAAATCAGACGACGCTTAATGCGTCTCTTTAATATAAATATATATGATGTAATTAATTTTTAGAGGTAGGTTTATGAAAAAGGTTTATTTAATCGCAGTTGTAGTTGCAATTATAGCAGGCGTTGCTACATATATGTTTGCAACCGAAATTAACAGTAAAACAAAATTTAAGGATGCAGAAATGGTGACTGTTTTAGTTCCTACTGCCGATATTGAAAAGAATGTTGAAATCACGGCTGATATGTTTGAGGGCGATAATCCTCAAATTGTTACAAAGGAAATTCTTGCCGCAGACGCAACAGAAAATTATGTTAAGGCTCAGACAGAGCTTGTTGACGATACAAATGATATTCATATGATTACTGTTGATAAGCTTTATGCAAATGAACCTATCAATAAGAACAGACTTGAAGATAAAAACGGTGACGATGTTGCTCTTTCTCTCAAATTGCCAAAGGGAATGGTTGCTTATTCATTCGATGCCGCAAGTGTAAAGAGTGTTGACGGATATATCAGTGAGGGTGATACGGTTGACGTGCTTGTTAGCAAAACAGACGACCAAGGCAATGTAACTACAGAAATTGCTTATAAGGACTTAAAGATTTTGAGAGTGTCAACAAATAAGGATAACACGACTGCATCGCAAAACGGTACAAAAATTACTACATACAATACCCTTACTGTTGAAGTAACAAAGAAGCAGTCGCTTAAGCTTTATGAAATCGAAAACAAATACGATTATAAGCTTATCCTAAACCCAAGACAAAAGTAATCTACAAGGAGAATCCCCATGAGCAGTATAAACATTGTAGTATGTGCAGAAAAAACAGAATATAAAGTTGCGGTAAAGAATAAAATCGTAAACGATGAACTTTCAATTATCGGTTACGCTGATTTTCAGCCTGAATCTAAAATGAGAATTCAGGGTTTTGTTCCTGATGTTGTAGCTTTTGTTTTAGACAGTGATGAAATAACACCTGAATTTTTGACTTTTGTTGAAGATATTAACTTGGGTTCATTTGGTTGCTCTGCAATCATTATGACTGATAATGTTACGGTTGACCTTGTAAATAACGCGGCTCAAAGCGGTATCAGGCGTGTAATGAATGTCAATATCGGAAATGAAGAATTTTTAAATACGGTTAAAAGTGTTGTAGGCAACGAAAAAAAGCTTAATCAAAACTTTAATGTTACTAAAAAAGTTCGTTCAAGAGTTTATGCATTTTTCAGCGGTAAAGGCGGTGTGGGTAAAACTACCATTTGTTCAAACACTGCTGTATATCTTGCAACCCTCGGCAAAAAGGTACTTTTAGTTGACCTTGACTTGCAGTTTGGTGACGCAGATATGGCGCTTGACCTTAACCCGACCGAAACAATAGTTGACCTTGCAAGAGATACTAACGGTATTTCTATTGATAATTTATCTTCTTGCTGTTGTACTCACGCTTCCGGTCTTTCGGTTCTTGCTTCGCCAAGTTCACCTGAACTTGCAGAGTACATTCAGTCAAATCATACAAAAGCGATTATTGATGTAGCGCGTAATTATTATGAATATATTATTCTTGATTGCGGCTGCGCATTGACTGACCCTGTAATTACAGCACTTGAATCAAGTGATGATATATTTATGGTTAATGATGTTAATATTCTTTCATTAAAGCGTGCAAAGCTTTGCCAAAATGTATTATCTCAAATTAACCAGCAGGATAAAGTAAAACTTCTTATAAATAAAAATGTTAAAAAGAATAATGTAAAAATCAGTGACTATGAAAATCTTCTCGGTATAGATGCTTATGCTGTAATTTCAAGTGACTTGAAAACAGTAAACAGCTCACTCAACAGCGGTCAGCCGCTTATTACATATAAGCCGAGAGCAGTAATTGCCAAAGATATTTCTTCTTTTGCTAATAAGCTTATTATGGAAAGAGAAGGCACATTAACGGCAAGCGCTAAGAAGAAAAAATCATTTGGAAAGAAGAAATAATTAAATGGGATTGTTAGACAGATACGGTGTAAACGGAGAGGTTCAGCCGAGAGAGGAAAGCGGCGCTTTTGCTCAAAGAGGAGGGGAAGCTCCGCACGATAAGCTTGCAAAAATGGCGATTGATGACCCGTTTACGGAAACAAAAACACGAATTCATAAGGCTATTATTGAGCAACAAATTGCCTCGGGCGAAACTGTTACCGATGAGTCAATGCGTAAGCTTATCAGTGAATATGTTGAGAAGCCGGAATATAACATTCCGCGTGTTGAAAGAGAGAACATTAAAGAGCAGCTTTATGATGATATTATGGGTTACGGCCCTATTCAATGCCTTGTTGACAGCGATGAGTATTCTGAAATTATGGTGAACGGCTATGACCATGTTTATGTTGAATCACACGGTAAACTTGTACTTACCGATATTCAGTTTAAAGATGACCAGCACCTTATGCAGATAATTGACAGAATCGTATCCCGTGTAGGCAGGCATGTTGATGAATCAAGCCCGATGTGTGACGCCAGACTTCTTGACGGTTCGCGTGTAAATGTAATTATTCCGCCCGTATCTCTTGTAGGTCCTATTCTTACAATTCGTAAATTCGGTAAAACACCTATTTCGGCAGAAAATCTTTTGACTTGGGGTTCTGTTTCATCTAAAATGCTCCATTTCCTTGAAGCTGCTGTTAAAGGTAAGCTTAATATAATCGTTTCAGGTGGTACAGGTTCAGGTAAAACTACACTTCTTAATGTATTGTCTTCATATATTCCGACTGATGAAAGAATTATTACCATTGAAGACTCTGCCGAAGTTCAGCTTCACCAAGAGCATGTTTTAACGCTTGAAGCGCGACCGGCCAATATGGAAGGTAAGGGTAGAATTTCTATTCGTGATTTAGTTGTTAACTCCCTTCGTATGAGGCCTGACAGAATTATCGTAGGTGAGGTTCGTAGTGAAGAAACACTTGATATGCTTCAGGCTATGAACACCGGTCACGACGGTTCACTTACTACTATCCACGCCAATTCCCCAAGGGACTCAATTTCCCGTATTGAAACAATGGTTATGATGTCCGGTTCGGAACTTCCGTCTAAAGCTATCAGGGACCAAGTTGCTTCTGCTATTAACATTATTGTTCAGCAGGCTCGTCTTAGGGATGGTTCAAGAAAGGTAACTTCCGTGTCTGAAATTGTAGGTATGGAGGGTGATGTTATTCGTATGCAGGATATTTTCACTTATGAAACAGAGGGTGAAATGGATGCAAACGGTAAGTTTAAAGGTTCGTTTAAAGCAACAGGTATTATTCCTAAATGTGTTGAAAAAATACGTGAAAACGGAGTTGGTATAAGTAATGACTGGTTTATCAATTAATGTAACGACAATAGTTTTAACTGTTGCGTTTGCTCTGTTTGCATTTGTTATTGCTTTTCTTATTTCTGCTCTTGTTTCTAAGGATAAAATTGCTTCCGATAAGCGACTTGAGGAACTTAAGAAAAACGAGGGCGATAGTGATAACTATTCACTTGCAAAGCACGAAAGCAGAGCAAAGAAGAGAAAAAAAGAAAATAAAAAGCAGAGCGGATTTTTTGAAAAATTCGGCAGTGCACTTTATGTTGAACTTCAAAGAGCCGATCTAAAAATGCGACCTGAGGAATTTTTAACTATTTGGCTTTTGGTAACGGTTGTTCCTGCGTCGCTCATAGTTTTGTTTTTGCAAAACTCGGTTGCTGCACTCGTGGTTTTAATCATTTGCCTTTTAGTTCCTATGATTTTAATCAAAATGAAGCAAAAGCAAAGGGTTAAAAAGTTTGAATCCCAGCTCAGTGACGCACTTATTATTGCCTGCTCTTGCTTAAAGTCCGGTCTCAGCTTTACTCAGGCTATGGAAACTATCGCTAAGGATATGGATGACCCTATCAGCGGCGAGTTTGCATTGGTAATTAAAGAAATGAGTATGGGTTCTTCAATGGAAGAGGCTCTTGATAAGATGTCGACAAGAATAAAAAGTAAGCATTTGGCTCTTATGGTATCAGCCGTTTTGGTACAAAGGCAGACGGGTGGTAATCTTTCCCAAATTCTTGAAAATATTTCTAATACAATCAAGGAGCGTATGAAGCTTCAACAGGAACTTAAGTCCGCTACCGCTTCGGGTAAAATGTCAGGTACTGTAGTAGGTATGATGCCTGTTGCAATTTTAATTATGTTCTTTGTAGTAAACAAAGATTTTGTTATGCCTCTTTTTACAGAGAATTTAGGACGAATTTTCTTAGGTGTAGCTGCAGGACTTGAGGTTACATGCTTCTTAATCATTAAAAAAATTACTACCATCAAAATGTAAGGAAGTGTCAGTATGGTACCGTTTATAGTTATTTCCTATGCTTGCTTTGCGCTTGTTATCGTTGTTTTGGTATTGGGCAAAAAGGGAAGCGAGGAGGATAAAAATCTTCGCCGAATGAAAACAATCGGCAAGGATGTCGTAAAAGCAGATTATAAAAATGTTGATACCTCTTTTTATGAGAGAAACATTAAGCCGCTTCTTGACAAAATGAATAAAAAGGGCGACGAAAATCAAAGCAAGAGTGCGAGGGCAAAGGCTCAAAATGAATTGATTGCCAAAAAGCTCCGCCAGGCAGGCTTACATATTTCCGTTTCTAACTATAAATTTTTCAAAATGGCATTTATGATATTAACAATAATTATATTTATAGGCATTTCACTTTTGCTTATCAATGTAACTCAATATTTCTATTTGCCAATGCTTATAGGCTTCGTTATTGCGCTTCTCGGTCCTAATCTTTTCCTTAACAGCAAGGTTAAATCTCATCAGGGCGCTATCAAAGCACAACTTGCCGATACACTTGACCTTATGAGTGTATGTATGGAAGCCGGATTAAGCTTTGATGCTTCGCTTGTTAAAATTTCAGAGCGTATGGAGGGTCCGCTTATTGATGAGCTTGTAACAGTATTTAAGCAAATTCAACTTGGACGTAACAGAAATGAAGCACTCAAAAGTCTTGCTGATTCATGCGAGGTTGAGGAATTAAAAACCTTTATTTCTGCAGTTATTCAGGCAAATCAGCTTGGTATCCCGATTACTAATGTTCTTAAAGCTCAATCTGAACAGCTTAGAGTCAATAAACGTGAGGAAATCAAGACTGTCGCCGCAAAGGTTCCTACAAAAATGACTATTCCTACAGTTCTACTTATTCTTCCTGCTATCATTTGTATAGTTATGGGCCCTGTTATTATTCAGGTTAAAGATTCTATGGGAGGAATTTCGCTTTAATAATGGCACTTTTAAAGGTATATAAAAACGGTCAGCTTCTGCTTGACGAGTGCGAAAATGCAAATCATTTTTTTACTCGCTTTATGGGGCTGATGTATAGAAAGGGTATGGCAGAAAACCACGGGCTTTTGCTGACACCCTGCAATGAAATTCATACTTTCGGTATGAGGTTTGATATTGATACAATTGCTCTTTCAAAAAATAATGAAATATTATTTATTGATAGGGCAGTACCTCCTAAAAAGGTACGAAAAAAGGTGAAAAACGGATATAAAGTTTTGGAACTTTGCTCAGGTGTGGCTGATAAATTAGGTCTTAGCAAGGGCGACATTCTTGACTTTAAATAATGAATATAATTCCAATGTGCTTGCAAAATTGCAATTGTGCATTGGAATATAGTTCGTTAAATATATATTTTTTGGCAAATGGAGAATCAATTTATGGCTAATAATGATGTAGTAGACAGAAACAAAATACTTGGCTCGGCAACACAAGACTTTGGTTTTGACAAGGTTTTACGCGGCTACGATATTAAGCAGGTAAATGAATATATTTCAAATTTACTTGCAACCAACAAAAACGCAGGTGAGCTTTTTGACCAGCGATATGAGGAATTAAAGAATACAAAGCAAATGCTTGAATATGAACTTTCGCAATCCAAAGGCGAAGTTGAAAAATTAACAAAATTGCTTGAAGATATACGCGCACAGCGTGATACTTTACAGGCACATGAGGGCAGTAA
>CAVLCX010000027.1:0-11156 GCA_963661525.1 bacterium | reverse complement strand
CAAAAAGGTTTATTTATTTTATTCGGCGCGCTTTAGCCACTTTATCGACAGTCTAGCGGTTTGAATTATTTAACTTTAACGCTTTTAGCCTTTGACCAAGCTGAATAAACTTTCTTTCCGTTTACTACTTTATATGTGCGCATGCGTACATAATATGTTTTCTTGCTCTTAAGCTTTTTAATTGTTGCAGAAGTTGATTTTGTGCTTTTAACGGTAATTGTTTTATTACCCTTTTTAAATTTCTTGTTTGTTGAATACTGAATTTGGTATCCTTTTATACCCTTAACCTTTTTCCAAGTTACTTTTACTGATTTCTTGCCTGCCTTTGCAGAAGCAACATTTACCTTTTTATTATTTTTAGGTGCTGCCGGCTGTGTTGTGGTTTGAGCTGCCGGAGCTGAAGTTGAAGTGCTTGGGGCAGGAACCGGCTGTGCTGTGGTTTGAGCTGCCGGAGCTGAAGTTGAAGTATTTGGAGTAGGTGTTGATGAAATAACCGTTACCGGTATAGTGGTTTTAACACTATGGCATTTAATGTAAATTAAGTTATTTCCGCCGGCTGTCCATGTTGAGCTATTGTCTGAATAATCATCTATATCAAGCCAATCATCAGAGTCATTGACATTTATAAAATAATAATATGTATCCATATCGTCTTCATAATAAAAGTCCTTGCAGATATAAGTATCCGATGTGCCGTTTTTGTAATGAATTACGATTTTTGCACCCGGTTGATAAATGGTATAATTATAATAGTAATCGCCGTCGTCATATGTATGTTTATCCTTGTCACTTACAGTGATGTTGCCGATGTATTCAATTGAAGCAACCGGGTTTTCATCAATATCAACTGTGAAAGGAACATCTATATTGTATACCCTGAAAGAACATTGAACATTTTTGCCCGGTTTAAGATGATTTTTGTATTGCGAAGTAGAAAAGTCCATCTTATAATCAAAACTATTTCCGTCACCGTCAACAAAATCATAGCAATTATTATCATAAGTGTATACTGTCTTTGTACCGTCAGTTTTGGTTACGGTAAGAGTGTTGCCATCAGAGTATATTACATCCCAAAAATAGTAATAGTCATATTCATTATCTTCATTGTCATAACGAGTGTAGCTGTCATAACCTTGGGTTAAAGTGTGCTTTTCGGCAAGGTTTAATGTAATGTCGGATATTTCGAATTCTTTAATGTCGATTGTGAAAGGAACATTTATATTATAATCATCATTACTAACATTAAAGTAACACTGAACATCACTTCCCGGTGAAAGATGATTTATTTTTTGCGCTGAACCACAATCAATCCAGTAAGGGAAACTGTTTCCGTCACCGTCAACAAAGTTGAAATTGTCTTCGTCATCTTCGTCTGCGTTGGTGTTTTTGCAGGTGTATGTAACCTGTGTTCCGTCTTCTTTAGTTTCGGTAATAGTATTGCCCTCGCTGTAAATTACATAGCCTAAATAATAGTAATCATATTCATCGCCGTTATCATCAGTATCAATGTCGCTATCGTTACCTTGGGTTAAAGTGTGCTTTTCGGCAAGGGTGAATGAAAAGTTGATGTTTGTTTTATCAACGGTGAATTCAAATGAAATTAAATCATTATATTCTCTAAAATATAAGTAATATGTTTCACCTTTTATAAGTGATGTTTGAAGTCTGAAATTACGGTTTTCGCTGCCGTCAATATCATCATAATGAGTGATTTCATTTTTATTCTTATCGCAAAGATAAATCATAGGGTCGGTATCATCACTTACGGTGTAATGTGATTCGAACTTGTAAACAGCGGTTTCATCAGGTACAAAAGAGTACCAATAATAAGTTGAATTTGTTTCATCATCTTCATCGTCAGCAAATTCACTTGCTTTTACTGTGTTTTTGCCCAATTTAATTGAGCCGCTTTCAATATCTTTCGCAAATGCTGAAAAATTGACACAAAGCACAGATGTCAAAATCATCATAGCAGAAAGAAATAAACTAATAACTTTTTTCATAAATACACTCCTTTTTAATTTATTATCTGTTATTAGATGTTTTGATTATACCATATTTTAACAAATAAACAAATATGTATTTTTATATTTTTTATGTAGATTTTATTTATCTATTGTGATAATATATTTCTATTGTTAAAAAGAGGTATAGAATATGGCTTTAAAAGCAAAGTCGAAAAAGAACGGAAAAATAAATAAAAAAGGTAAAATTATTGCCGGCATTTGCGTTTTGCTTGCCGTGGTGCTTGGTGTAACAGGCATTTTGCTTTCGTTTTACGGAAATGAAACTGCTTGCTATGATTTCGGCAAGGACAGGGCAAGGGGATATGATTTATCCGAGCATAACGGAAAGATTGATTGGCAGGCATTAAAAGACGAGGTTGATTTTGTATTTATCCGTGTTGGGTATCGTGGATACGGAACAGGTAAAATATGCACCGATAAATGCGCTAAAGATAATTTGAAAAATGCGCAAAAAGCGGGCATACCGTTTGGCGTATATTTTTATTCACAGGCAGTTAATGAAAAAGAGGCGGAGGAAGAAGCAAGATTTGTTATTAAAACAGTTGCAAGGTACAAGCCTAATTTACCTGTTGTGATAGATTATGAATACCCGGTTGATGAAAACGGGGATAACACCGGCAGAATGTGGGAAGCGTCACTTTCAAAAGCCGAATGTACAAAAACGATAAATGCATTTTGCGAAAAGATTGAGAAGTTCGGTTACATTCCGGGCATTTATGCATCATCATATCTTTATGATAATGATATAAACACAAAGAAGCTGCCTAAAAGCGCTGTTATTTGGGTAGCAGATTATAACGAAAGTGTTTCAACTTCAAGTTCATATCATATTTGGCAGTATTCAAGAACAGGGAAAAGCGACAGTATTGAAAGCAAATATGTTGATTTAAACTATTGGTACAGTAAAAAACAAAAGGGATAATAAAAGGAGAGAAAAATGAAAAAGATAAGTAAAATAATTTCGGTAATGCTTGTGCTTGCTATGTTGTTTCAGGCACCGTGTGCATTTGCAAGTGTTAAAACCAAGAGCAAGTACACAGGTATTACATACACCCACGCATCAAGATTTGATGATAAAGATTTGATTTACGGTATGGATATTTCGCACCATAACGGAAAAATCAATTTCAACAAGGTTAAAAAAGACGGAATAAAATATGTTTTTGTTCGCGTGGGATACACAGGATATACAAAGTCAGGCTTTTCGCTTAATTATGATAAGAACTATAAAACATATATCAAAGACGCAACAAAAGCAGGGCTTATGGTAGGTGTTTACTGGTATTCGCAGGCTAAAACCGTAAAAGAAGCAAAGAAAGAAGCTAACGCACTTTTAAAAGCCATAAAAGGCTATGAATTGACTATGCCCGTTGTTTTCGACTATGAATTTGCAGATACAAAAGCGGGCAGGCTTGACAGTGCAAAACTTTCAAAAACCAAAATGACAGCTAATGCGCTCGCATTTTTAAACACTGTATCAAATGCGGGATATGACGCTTGCATTTATGCCAGTGAAAATTTCTTTTTAGAGCATTTATATCCTGATGATATTTCGCAAAGCTATAAAATTTGGCTTGCAAATTACAGCAAAAAGACGAATTACAAGGGTGATTATGAATTTTGGCAGCATACCTCACGAGGAAAAGTTAAGGGTATGAAAGGCAATGTTGATATTAACTTTTGGTACAAGGGTGAGGATACAACATTTATCGGCACAAAAGTATATACCGGCCAGCCTATTCAATGTGATGTTACACCTGTTGTGGTAAACGGAAATGAACTTGTAAAAGATGTGGATTACACATTGACTTACAGCAATAATGTAAACATCGGCAAAGCACGCATTACTTTAAAAGGTATCGGAAAGTATAAAGATTTAAAGCAGATATATACATTTAACATTGTGCCTGACAGGGTTAGCGGTGTTAAGTATATTTCAAGTACGGATAATTCATTAAGCTTAACCTGGAATGAAGTTTTGGGTGCGCAGTCTTATGTTATCACTGCCGAAAGTTTAAATAATGACGCAACCTTTAAGCAGACTGTTTACGGTACAAGCGGTACTATTGACGGGCTGATTGCAGGTAATCAGTATATAATCACAGTTTGTGCGCAGGGTGTTGATTCATCAAAAAATGCATTTTTGGGCGAAGTATCCGATTATGTATCGGGCAAAACTACGGGAACTAAAATCAGCGGTATAAAAGCAAGTGAAAGGGCAAATACATCACTTACTTTATCTTGGTATTTGATTGACGGATGTGAAAGCTATAATATTTTTAAATATGACGCACAGGCAAATGAATATCAATTCATAGGTCAAACATTTAATAATCAAAATACATTTAAGGTAACCGGTCTTAAAGATGCAAGCGAGTATAAGTTTAAAGTTCGTGCAAATAAGGCGAATGTGGCTTGCGAAGAAAGTGATGTTTTCGCTACGGTAACAATGCCGAAGAAAGTTTCAAACAAATCAGTTAAAAGCCGAAGCACACGCAAAATTACATATTCATTCAAAAAAGTGAATGCCACCGGTTATGAATATCAGTGGTCTACTTATAAAAATTTCAAATATAATTTTAAAACTAAAACTACCAAATCAACTCGTGTAACTATCAAAACAGCGCAAAGCAGGAAGAGATATTATGTTCGTGTTCGCGCTTACAAGCTTGATGAAAATAAAAACAAGGTTTACGGAAGTTGGTCAAAAGTTAAAAGTGTTAAAGTAAGATAGTTCGGGGTGAAGATATGAGCAGAGAATGGAGCAAAAATTTAAGAAATATCGAACCTTACATTCCGGGGGAGCAAAGTAAGGATAAAGATATAGTTAAAATAAATGCAAATGAAAATCCATATCCTCCGTCACCAAAAGCAATGGCTGTGCTTAAAAGCTTTGATGCAAATAATTTGCGTTTTTATCCAAATGCAAATTCAACAAAGCTTAAAGAGGCTATTGCAAAGTTTTATGGGGTTGGGGTTGAAAATGTATTTGTCGGCAATGGCTCTGATGATGTGCTTGCAGTCGCTTTTCAGTCATTTTTTAACAGCGATAAGCCGATTGTATATCCTGATTTAACATACAGCTTTTATCCCGTTTGGTGTTCTCTTTTCGATATTAAATATAAAAACTACCCGGTGGATGATAATTTCAGGATAAATCCCGAAGATTACAAAGAGCAAAACGGCGGTGTGGTTATTCCTAATCCCAATGCACCTACTTCGCTTGGCGAAGGGCTTGATTTTGTAGAAAAAATACTTGATTATAATAATGACAGTGTGGTTATTATTGACGAAGCATATGTTGATTTCGGCGGTACATCAAGTGTTTCGCTTATTGGAAAATACGAAAATCTGCTAGTGACCGGTACATTTTCAAAATCACGCTCGCTTGCAGGGCTTCGTATCGGCTTTGCAATCGGCAGTAAAACCCTTATTGATGTTATGGAAGCGGTTAAAAATTCATATAACTCATATACGGTGGATTCCCTTTCAATTGAAATGGGAACAGCCTGCATTGAAGATAAAGAATATTTTGAAGAAACCTGCAAAAAAGTAATTAAAACAAGAGCGAGGGTTACCGATGAACTTAAGCACCTCGGCTTTGATGTGCTTGATTCGCAAACAAATTTTATTTTCGCAACTCATAATGAGCATAATATGAAATCGCTTTTTGAATATCTTAAAACTCAAAAAGTTTTTATCCGCTATTTTTCTTTGCCGAGAATTGAAAATTATGTAAGAATTACAATAGGCACAGACGGGGAGATGGATATTTTCCTTGAAAAAACGAAGGAGTTTATTTTAAATGACAGCAAGTAAAAAAGGCGCAATTATTTTTCTTTGGATTTTGAATATAATCAATATCCTTGCAGGTGCAGTATCGCAATTTAAAATTTTATTTAATAAAGATATTGACTCAATTATTCCGATAAATGCACCGCTTTCCGTCAATCAAATTTTAATGGTGAATTTTTTGGCACTGATTATTATATGCGTGCTTATCTCTGTGATTTTGACTTATCTTGTAACGGATATTGCATATTCACCGATTGAAATATTGCAAAATTTTTCACCTTTGTTTTTAATTCCGAGTGCGGTTATTTCGCTTGTAGGGATTTTTAATGCAGTCAGGACAGAAATTTTTTCTGATAAAATTTGGCTTATTGCAGGGGTAATAGTGTATTTGACAGTAAGCATTATTGAAATTTCCTGTTTAATAACGGTTAAGGAAGATGCAGAAGATTAAAAATAAGCAAAACAAAACCCGCCAGGTTAACCTGACGGGTTACTTTTATATTCAAATTAAAGATGGAATACAATATCGTCACTCTTTTTATTAAAAATCCAAATGCCGATTGCAAGTGTGATAAATGAAACAACGGTTGCATAAAGGAATAATTTATAACTAATCATATAACCGTAAAGTACACATTGCCTGAACATTTCAATCATTGAATAAAGAGGATTGATTTTGATAATAAGTCTTGTCCAATGGCCCGTAATTCTTGTGAAAGGGTATACGATAGGAACCATATAGAAAAGAAGTTGAGTTAAAACATCCCAAATATATTCAACATCCCTGAAATATACGCCGATAACAGAAAGGATAAGGCCGACGCCTGTACAAAATACGAGTAACAAAAACATCGGTACAACGCAAACAAATACATAAGGTGTAATGTGAAGATTTGAACCGCCGCTTATACCTGTAAGTTTAAAGAATATCCATACGCATATAAGGCAAAGGATTGATATTGCGAATGTTACAAAGTTGGAAAATATTGAAGAAAGAGGATACATATATTTAGGAACATATACTTTCTTAATAATTCCGGCATTTCGCCTAAACGAAGTCATAGCCTGCTTTGTAGAAGAAGTGAAGAAGCTGAAAAGAAGTCGGCCTGTGAAAAGATACACAGGGAAACAAATAACATGCTCGTTCGACCTGCCGAAAATTCCGCCAAATACAACGGAAAGAACTATCATCTGCAAAAGTGGCTGAATAAAGCTCCAAAGAATACCGAGCCATGAATTTCTGTATTTTAACTTGACATTTTTTGCTGTAAGTTCCTTTAACAAATTTTTGTATTTCTTAAAGGTCTTAATATTATGGTCAAGCTCTTGATTACTTGTACTCATAAAAGCACCTCATTACTATATTGTCTTAATGATTTTGCATTATAACACAATATGTATCATTTTTCAACAAAAATAATGTTAATTAACTTTGTTTGAACATTTGGGCGATGTCAAGTGCTGTCTTTCTGGCAGACATATTGCCGTCTATAACAATATCCGCGCACGCAAGATATTTTGCTTTTCTTTCATCATAAAGTGCCTTTGCTTTTTCTTTATCTTGGAAAAGAGGACGGTTGGTATTATTGCCTATTCTTTTGCAAATCACATCAAAATCTGCATCAAGAAATACGATTTTGCCTGAATTTTTAACTGCGTCAACATTGCGCTGAAAAGTCATTGCACCGCCGCCGGTTGAAATAACGGCGTCTTTCATTTGTGCAACTTCCTTGCACACTTCAAATTCAAGGTCACGAAAATAATCTTCGCCTCTTGTGGCAAAAATCGCTTTAATTGCAACACCTTGCTTTTTTTCAACCATTTCGTCCGTATCAACAAATTTTCTGCCTGTTATTTTGGCAAGCTCTGTGCCTACAACGGTTTTTCCGCTTCCCATAAAGCCACATAAAATTATATTCATATCTTTTCCATTTCCTCTTGTGTTATTTTCAAAACTTTTTTTATTTCATCCATTGAAAATTCAATGTCAAACCAAATTTCCTGTGCAACTGCGGCTTGCCATACAAGCATTGGAAGCCCGTTTGAATATTTTATACCGGCGTCTTTTGCATATTTTAAAATGAGTGTTTCCTGCGGGTTGTATACTGCGTCAAAAACAGCTTTGCATTTTTCAACCTTTTCTTTCGGCAATACGCTTGCGTCAACTTTCGGGTACATTCCCACCGGTGTTCCGTTAATAAGTAAGTCAAATTCACCCTCAACTTTATCAAGAGTGATAACTTCAGCACTTTTTTGAAGCTTTTCGCTTATTTCTTTTTTAATAAGAATTGCAGCAGGAATGTCGTCTTCCCTTACTGCGATAGTTAAATTTGCGCCTGCAAGTATGCTTTCAAATGCAAACATTCGTGCAACACCGCCGCTTCCGCAAAGAAGAACATTGCTCCCAAGCTTAATATCCGCCATTTCAAGTGCGCGCAAAAAGCCGAAGCAATCAGTGTTATGCCCCGTTGCTTTTGAGTTTTCGATTTTAACCGTGTTTACCGCACCGAAAAGCTCTGCCCTTTGTGATAAAGCGTCAAGCATAGGTATAATTTCAGTTTTGTGCGGAATGGTAACATTAAATCCGTCAAGCTTTTTAAGTTCACTGTATTTTTCTTTCAAATTTTCAGGCGCAATTTCATTTAAGCTGTAATTTGCGTTAATTCCTTTTAATTTGAAAAGTTCCTTATGAATAACAGGTGACATTGAATGACCTAAAGGATAACCTATTAAACAAAAATTATTCATAAATATTCGCCTCTTTAAAAATAGTTTAAAATAGTTATTGACAAGTCAAAAATAATTTTATAATATGATAATAACATAATGAACTAATTTAAACAACATTTTTTTGAGGTGAACATTATTATGGTATTTGAAAAATTAAAGGAAATCTTGGCAGAACAGCTTGATGTTGATGCAAATTCAATCACAAGGGAAAGCTTGCTTATTGAAGATTTGGGAGCAGACAGCCTTGACGCGATTGATATTGTAATGTCTGTTGAAGATGAATTTAAACTTGAAGTGCCAGATGAAATTATTGAAAAAATCGAAACAGTAGGCGATATGCTTAATTTTATTGAAAACAATATTTAACAGCAGTTATGCGATTAAAGCCACAGTCCTTTTAATAGACGGACTGTGGCTGTTTTTTCTATTAAATTCAAATTATTAAACAATATTTTACAAAAGTATAAAATATATTGGTATAATTTTTATATATATTGACAATAAGTTTTAAAAGTTATAAAATGAGCATAGGCGTAATTTAGGCAAATTTTGAGAGGGGTAGCTTATATGTCAAAAGAAAAATATATTATGGCTCTTGACCAAGGAACGACCTCATCAAGAGCGATTATTTTCAATAAAAAGGGCGAAATTGTGGCTAAAGCACAAAATGAATTTGCTCAGCATTATCCGCAAAACGGTTGGGTTGAGCATGACCCTATGGAAATTTTGTTTTCGCAAACAAGCGCAATGCTTACCTGTTTAAGATTTGAAAAAGTTGACCCGAAAGATATAGTGGGAATAGGAATAACAAACCAGCGTGAAACCACAATTGTGTGGGAAAAGGAAACGGGAAAGCCGGTTTACAACGCTATTGTTTGGCAGTGCAGGCGTACCGCCCCTATATGTGAGGAACTTAAAGCCGAGGGGTTATCAAATTATATTAAAGATACCACAGGGTTGCTGATTGACGCATATTTCAGCGGCACTAAAATAAAATGGATTTTAGATAATGTTGACGGTGCAAGGGAAAAGGCAGAAAACGGCAAACTTCTTTTCGGCACGGTTGATACTTGGCTTATTTGGAATTTGACGGGCGGTAAAGTGCATGTTACGGATTATTCAAATGCGTGCAGAACAATGCTGTTTGATATAAACAAGCTTTGCTGGGATGAATATTTATGTGAAAAGCTCGGAATACCTATGAGTATGCTGCCCGAAGTTAAACCGTCAAGCTGTATTTACGGTAAGCTTGCTCATATTACCGGCATTGAAGATATTGCCGAAGTGCCGATTGCCGGTGCAATTGGTGACCAGCCGGGCGCATTGTTCGGTCAGGGCTGTTTTAAACCGGGGCAGGCTAAAAATACATACGGCACAGGCTGCTTCCTTTTGATGAACACGGGCAAGAAAAAGGTTGACTCAAAATCAAATCTTCTGTCAGGCATTGCCTGGGGTATAGGTGATGAAATTACATATTCGCTTGAAGGTTCTGCCTTTAATGCAGGCTCTGTAATCAAGTGGCTTCGTGATGAAGTTGAGCTTATCAAAACAGCGCGTGAATGTGATATTTATGCTGAACAGGTGGAGGATTCAAACGGGCTTTATTTTGTTCCCGCTTTCACCGGTTTGGGCGCTCCGTATTGGGATATGTATGCAAGGGGAATTATGGTAGGTTTAACACGAGGTGTTAATAAAAAGCATATTTGCCGTGCGGTGCTTGAAAGCATTACATATCAAATGACGGATTTGCTTGAAGCTATGATGAAAGATTCAGGCATTGTGCTTAAAGATTTAAGAGTTGACGGCGGAGCTTCTGTTTCTAATATAATGATGCAAATTCAGGCTGATATGACGGGTGTTAATGTTAACAGGCCTAAAAATGTAGAAACCACTGCTTTGGGTGCTGCATATTGTGCCGGCCTTGCAACCGGTGTTTGGGACAGCCTTGAAGAAATTGAAGCAAACCGTGCTGTTGATAAAATATTTGTTCCTTCAATGGAAATAACAAAAAGAAACGAAAAATATTCCGATTGGAAGCGTGCTGTTGAACGCTCGCGCAATTGGGAAAGATAATAATATATAAAGGAGAGATTTTATTATGGGTAAAGTTGTTTGTCCTTGGGATACTTTAATCAATTTTGTTACAGATGCATTTGTAGGTTACGGTATACCGAGAGAAGATGCTGAAATTTGCACCGATATTTTGCTTGAATCGGATAGGCGCGGAATTGAAAGCCACGGTTGTAATCGTTTCAAGCCGATTTATCTTGACAGAATTAAAGCAGGTATTCAAAAGCCTGTTACAGAATTTGAAATTGTGAAAGAAACACCTTGTACCGCTGTTGTTGACGGGCATGACGGAATGGGCCAGGTTATCGGCTATAAATCAATGCAAATGGCTATTGATAAGGCTAAAAAATACGGTATGGGTATGGTAGCGGTTCGCAATTCCTGCCATTACGGTATTGCCGGTTATTATGCAACTATGGCTACAAAGCAGGGTTGTATCGGTATTACAGGCACAAATGCCCGCCCGTCAGTTGCACCGACTTTCGGTGTTGAGGGTATGTTTGGCACAAATCCGCTTACAATCGGTATTCCGAC
>CAVLCX010000026.1:0-11229 GCA_963661525.1 bacterium | reverse complement strand
CCCCGGCTCACACGAAGCGGCTACTACATACATTCTTCCAGACGGAAAATGGTGCTTAATGCTCGATTTCTTCGGCTGTGAAAAAGAAAAAATGGGATATGTTGCGTTTATAAGCGAAAAAGCCGGCGACGCACATTTTCATCAGGTTAATCAACTTTTTTCTTTCCCTTACGGTTTCAAACACGGCGGCGTAATTGAAATCAGCGATGAAGAATATGAGAGATTGTCGGTTTCACTTTTTTAACAAATATAGAGGGATACGCGTTTGCAAGCAGATTGAGGAATTAAAATGAAGTATAATCATAACAAAAAACTTGTTCCTAATGCAAAAGCCTTGCGCAAAAATATGACTAAAGAAGAACGACACTTATGGTACGACTATCTGCGAAACAAAGATGTTCGATTTATTCGTCAAAAAATAATCGGCAACTATATTGTTGATTTTTATTGTGCAAAAGCGAATTTGGTAATTGAACTTGACGGTTCACAGCATTATGAGGATAAAGGTATTGACTATGATGCCGAAAGAACCGAGTATCTCGAACGATATGGGCTTACTGTAATCAGAATACCAAATAATGAAATAAACAATAACTTTGACGGTGTTTGTGAGTATTTAGACAATTTAATAATAAAATCCCTCAGTCAGCTGCGCTGACAGCTCCCTTTGCAAGGGAGCCTATTTTCGCCTCCCTTGTAAAGGGAGGGGGACCACGCTTGCGTGGTGGAGGGATTCAAAAAAACAACAGCGTTGGATTTTTAATCCAACGCTGTTGTTTACTTTATTTCAACATTTCATTTATTATTGCCATCAATTCCCTTAAAAGAAAGGTAGGCAAAAGAATCGGCTGTGTTTTTGAACTTACTTGGTATGGGGTAAGCCCATACTTTTCGCAAATTTTGTGCGCTCTAAACTGATGATATTCGCTTGTAACGATTACAACATCACTGCTAAAACCGTTTTCATCAATAATCTGCTTTGAAAAGCGGATATTTTCATCGGTAGAGGTGGAAAGTTCTTCGCAATAAAGCCTTTTGGCTTCAATTCCCCTGTCACACAAAAGTTTTTTCAGGCACAAAGCTTCGCTTATATTTTCATCTTTTCCCTGCCCGCCGCTTAAAACAGCGATACTGTTTGAATTTTGCAGTAAATAAAAGTATGCTTCATCAGCCCTTTTTTGCAGTGCAACGCTTGGCACATCACCCTTTACCCTGCACCCGAGTACAACAACTGTTTTTTGGTGCGAAGCATTATTTTTGCCAAAGCTCATAACATAAGCGCAAGCCAAAACAAGTGCCAAGCTGATTATAAAAAGCGCAAACACGGTATATTTTTTAGTTGTAAAATTCATTTTATCATAAAATATACCCTCTGCACCAAAGCAAAGTCCTAAAAATATACCTGCAGCCATACCGAGATTATGAACGCCTGAAAAAATCGGCACAATAAACACAAAAAGCAATATTATTGCAATTGAAATTGATAAAATTTGCATTATTTCTTTGGAACTATTCTATCCTTGCCGCCCATATACATACGAAGTGCTTCAGGAATAAGAACGCTTCCGTCTGCCTGAAGATTATTTTCAAGGAAAGCGATAAGCATTCTCGGCGGAGCAACTACTGTATTATTAAGTGTATGTGCAAGGTAGTTTCCGTTTTCACCCTTAACTCTGATTTTAAGTCTGCGTGCCTGGGCGTCGGTAAGATTTGAGCAAGAACCTACTTCAAAATACTTCTTCTGCCTTGGTGACCAAGCTTCAACATCAACACTCTTTACCTTAAGGTCTGCGAGGTCGCCCGAGCAACATTCAAGAGTACGAACAGGAATATCCAAACTTCTGAAAAGGTCAACTGTATTTTGCCAAAGTTTATCAAACCACATTTTTGATTCCTCCGGCTTACAAACTACTACCATTTCCTGCTTTTCAAACTGATGAATTCTGTATACACCGCGTTCTTCTATTCCGTGCGCACCCTTTTCTTTACGGAAGCAAGGTGAATAAGAAGTAAGTGTAAGCGGAAGCTTTTCTTCAGGTGTGATAGTATCAATAAATTTACCTATCATTGAATGCTCGGAAGTACCGATAAGGTAAAGGTCCTCCCCTTCGATTTTATACATCATAGCGTCCATTTCTTCAAAGCTCATAACACCTGTTACAACATTTGAGCGAATCATAAACGGAGGCACTACATATGTGAATCCCCTGTCAATCATAAAATCTCTTGCATAGCTGATTACTGCTGAATGAAGGCGGGCAATATCCCCCATAAGATAATAGAAACCGTTACCTGCAACTCTGCCGGCAGCTTCAAGGTCTATTCCGTCAAAGCTTTCCATAATATCTGTATGATAAGGGATTTCATAATCAGGTACAACAGGCTCACCAAAGCGTTCAACTTCAACATTTTCGCTGTCATCTTTACCGATTGGTACACTGTCTTCAATAATATTAGGAATTGACATCATAATAGATGTAACCTTTTCGTTAAGTTCCTTTTCCTTTGTGGCAAGTTCTTCAAGTTCCTTAGCCTGGGCAGTAACTTTTTCACGGATAGCCATTGCCTCATCCTTTTTACCCTGTGCCATAAGTGCGCCGATTTCCTTTGAAAGCTTGTTTCTGTTAGCACGAAGTTCATCAGCCTTTGCCATTGATTCTCTGCGTTTTTCATCAAGTTCAATTACTTCATCAACAAGCGGTAATTTCTTATCCTGAAACTTCTTTTTAATATTTTCCTTTACTGTGTCAGGATTTTCTCTTAAAAATTTAATGTCAATCATTTTTTATTCTCCTAATTTATTAGCAATTTCTTTTAAATCATCGGCTGAATAGAACTCTATTTCAAGCGTTCCCTTTCCCCTGCCGTTATATACCTTTACTTTTCTGCCAAGCACTTCTGTAAGTGTAAGCTCAACTTCATCATAAAAACTGTCACGCCTTTTATTCTTTCTTTGAGCCGACGGTGACGCTTTATCACTTGTTTTAGCTAAACGCTCAACATCACGAACAGTTAAATTATTTTTAACTATATTTTGTGCAACTTCATATATTGCCGCTTCGCTGTCAAATGCCAAAAGCGCCCTTGCATGACCTGCGGAAATTTCCCCTGCTTTAGTCATTTCTCGCACTTCAGGCGGTAATTTAAGAAGTCGCAATGCATTTGCAATTGCCGGGCGGGATTTGCCCACCGATGTAGCAACCTCCTCCTGCGTGAAGCCGCAGCGGTCAATAAGTGCCTGCAAGCCCTCTGCTTCTTCAATCGGGTTAAGGTCCTCCCTTTGCAAGTTTTCAATAATTGCAATTTCCATTGTTTCCACATCGGAAAGTTCTTTTACAACAACAGGTACTTCCTTAAGCCCTGCCATACGCGATGCTCGCCAGCGCCTTTCACCTGCTACAAGCTGGTATCCGCCCGATGCAAGCGGCCTGACAAGAAGCGGTTGAAGCACACCGTGCTGAACGATGCTGTCTGCAAGCTCCTGAAGCGCACCTTCATCAAATGTCTTTCGCGGCTGTTCCTTATTCGGCATTATTTCGTTAAGCGGCAAGGTATTTGTTGCCACCATTTCATCCACCGAATTTTCAAGCATAAGCGCGCCAAGCCCTTTGCCCAAACCGGATTGCTTTTTAGCCATTATATTCCTCCTCTTTAGGTTTGTCATTGTTTATGTTGTCACTATTTGTTTTTGAATTATAAAAGTATTGCGATACATTGCCGTTTTGCTTGTGTTTATGCTGATTTACAGGCTCATAAAATACTTTTTGCTGTGGTGTTTCATTGTGTTTCTTGTGCTTTACATATAAACATATTGCCAAAAGTAGCAAAATTTCAGCAATTTCAATATAAATGGCGGCAGTACCAAACTTTGATGGGAAATCTATAATTGATTTATAAAACCAAAGTTCTGCTATTCGCCCAACTGTATTTGAAATAACTGCAAGCACATGCCTTTTATCGCTGAAGAAAAAGTATATTGCACCGGATGATAAAAGCACAATCGGCAATATAATTACAAATTCACCGATACTCGAAATCAAATCAGATAAATCATCATCAGTTGCATTAACTTTATAAACTATGTATAAGACTATATGTATTATAATAGGTATAGCACTCAATACTAAACCGGTTGCATTATGTTTATTTATATGTTTTTTCATAATATTATTGTTTTTTCAAAAATTCATCTGCAAACTTTTTGTACGCAAAAGCAGGTTTTGAATACTTTTCATAATAAAATATCGGTTTACCGAAGCTTGGAGCTTCTGCAAGCTTAACACTGCGAGGAATAGTAGTTTTATAAGCTTTGTTAGGGAAGTACTGATTTACTTCTTCTATTACCTGCGAATTAAGCTTAAGGCGGGTATCATACATTGTGAAAAGCACACCTTCAAGCTCCAGATGTTCGTTATAATGCTGCTTTACTGTTCTGACAGTGCCTAAAAGCTGGCTCAAACCCTCTAATGCGTAATATTCGCACTGCAAAGGAACTATAAGAGTATCAGAAGCAGTCAGCGCATTAAGTGAAAGCAAGCCCAAACTTGGCGGACAGTCTATAATAATATAGTCATATTCCATTACAAGAGGGGCAAGTGCTTTTTTAAGTGCTTTAAATCTGTTTTCTTCCTCTGCAAGTTCAAGTTCTGCACCTGCAAGGTTCATATTAGCAGGTAGAACCGATAAATTTTTAAAATCTGTTTTAATCAAAATATCTTTAGCCGATATATCATTGATTAAAATATCATAAGTGGACTGTTCAATTTCTGTTTTATCTATTCCGACACCGCTTGTAGTATTGCCCTGTGGGTCCAAATCAACAAGAAGCGTCTTTTTACCTTTAAGTCCAAGTGCCGCCGCAAAATTTACACAAGTAGTAGTTTTGCCGACGCCGCCTTTTTGGTTGAATATAGATACGGTTTTGCCCATACATTCACCTCCGTACGAAGATTATACTACAAGATAGGAGAGTAGGCAAGTAGTTTCACGTGAAACAACAGAATTATTTTTTGAAATTTGTGTATACCGATATACCATTACACAATATATAGATGTTTCACATGAAACATTATATTTCACTAAAAATACAACACATTATTACCCGTTTTCAAACAAACAAAATAATGCACCACCAAAACTATTCATATAAACCATATATAATATGAAAATAATATATAATAAACAATGTTTAACACAAATTCTATATATAGGGGATATGTTTCACATGAAACACAAGTCAATATTATGTAAAAGCAAAAGAAACGGACAATTAAGCCCGTTTCTTCCGCGTGATGAAAAGAGGAGAATATGTTAAAACGGATGTTATCCGTTTTAAGCGAAGTTAATTATGCAGTCTTGTCCTGCATATTAGCGTCTTTAGGTATTCTAACCCTGAATTCAATATATTCGTCAGTTTCCGTTTTATCCGATTCGGCATTTATTCCGCTTTCTTTCATAGTGGCGATAGCCTTATTAACCGTATTAACGAAAATCCTTATATCTTTAAATACTTTTATTACATTTTTCTTATGTTTAATCTCTTTATTAGTCAGAGAATCAATATAAGCTTCTGTTTGCTCCACATTTAAGTGCCGCTCGGTAATAACACGCAGGGTTGTCCACATATCTTTTTCATTATCAATTTTAAGCAAAGCCCTTGCGTGACGCTCGGTCAAGCCCTCTTTATCAATAAAATATCTTACATCGGCAGGTAACCGTAGCAATCTCAGCTTATTAGAAAGAGCGCTTTGGCTTTTACCAAGCTTTTTGCTGATTTGCTGTTGCGTCATACCAAAAGTATTCATTAAATGTGATATTGCCAGTGCTTCTTCAAAAAAGTTAAGGTCGGCACGCTGTATATTTTCAAGTATTGAAAAAACCGCGCTGTCCTCATACTCGCAATCAACTATTATACATGGAACTGTTTGCAAATTAGCAAGTATTGCACCTCTTAATCTGCGTTCACCGGCAATCAGCTCATAATAATCACTGTGATTTATTTGCCTGCATAAAAGCGGTTGAAGTATTCCGTTTTCTTTAATCGAATCTGCAAGTGACAGCATATCTTCACTTTTAAATTGCTTTCTCGGTTGGTAGGGGTTTGGCAACAGTTTTTCGGTAGGTATTTGAATTATTTCTTCCAAGTCCCTCACTCCTTGATATAAATATACCATATAGTTTAACAAAAATAAAGGATTTCTCATCGTGAGAAATCCTTATATTTCGACATATTATTATCTTTTTAGAGTGGGCGAGTATCTATTTTTTTGGGTTTTCTGGGATATTTTGTCGGAGTTTGCGATATTTTCTTAATCACAAATAAAGTTCTGCTGTCACCGTTAGGTAATTTGTAGCTTTCGGCTGTAATGACTTCACCGCCAAGCACCTCAATTGCGTTTTTTGCACCCTCAAGCTCCTCCATTCCGTTTGAACCTTTCAGTGAAACAAATACACCGCCGACTTTAACTAAAGGTATGCAGTATTCGCACAGCACATTAAGCGGAGCAACCGCCCTTGCAGTTACATAGTCATACTGCTCACGGTAATCCGGGTTCTTGCCTGCGTCTTCCGCTCTTTCGTGCGTGGCTTGGGCAATAATTCCTATGTTGCTGAGTACATCTTTAATAAAATTTATCCTTTTGCCTGAACTGTCAATAAAATTAACTTCAAGCTTTGGGTTTGCAATAAGAAGCGGTAAACCCGGAAATCCTGCCCCCGTGCCGACATCCGCAAGGCTTAAGCCTGCTTTGAAATCAACATATTTCATTGGATATAAACTGTCAATAAAATGCTTAATCACTATATCGTCAGGTTCGGTAATAGCTGTAAGGTTGGTATGCTTGTTCCAGCAAACAAGTCTTTCGGCATAAACATCAAATCTGTCTGCACCGTATTCGCCGAGATTCACACCGATTTTTTCAGCTTCACTTGTCAAAAGATTATAATCAATCATAATGTCTCCAAAATTATATTCAAGGCGGCAATATCGGCAGGGTTAACCCCGCTTATTCTGCTTGCCTGACCCAGATTTTCAGGTTTAATCTTTGATAATTTTTCAACAGCCTCAAGCCTAAGCCCCTTAAGCTTGGTATAATCAATATCGGCAGGGATTTTTTTACATTCAATTCTGCGCATTTCTTTAATCTGCTGTTCCTGCCTTTTAATATAACCCTCGTATTTTACTGCAATTTCAACCTGCTCAAATACTGCACGCGGTAAATCAGGCCTGTCATCATCAACCGGGGTTAAAGCTTTATATGTAATTTGAGGTCGTTTTAAAAGTTCAATCATTTTGCAGCCCCGCTCCAATGGTGTAGTGCCGCAATCTTCCATTATTTTTTGAAGAGTATCGCTGAGCGCAATGCTTTTTTGCTCAATTCTTTCACGCTCGGCTTGTACCATTTCTTCCTTACTTATAAATTTATCATATCTTTCCTGCGAAATCAAGCCGATTTTGTAGCCGATAGGGGTTAAGCGCACATCTGCATTATCTTGCCTTAGCACAAGGCGGTATTCACTTCTGCTTGTCATCATTCTGTACGGGTCGGTACATCCCTTTGTAACAAGGTCATCAATCAAAGTACCTATGTATGAACCGCCGCGGTCTAATATAAGAGGCTCTTCGCCTTTAATTTTAAGTGCCGCATTTATACCTGCCACAAGGCCCTGCGCCGCCGCTTCCTCATATCCGCTTGAACCGTTAAACTGCCCTGCACCGTAAAGACCTGCAATTGAATTGAATTCCAAAGTTGCATTTAGCGCAGTCGGATCAACACAATCATATTCAATGGCATAAGCTGTTCGCATTACCTGTGCGTGTTCAAGCCCCGGAATTGTGTGGATAAATGCAAGCTGCACATCTTCCGGCAGGGAAGATGATAAGCCCTGCAAGTACATTTCTTCAGTTTCAAGGCCGCAAGGTTCAATAAAAAGCTGGTGCCTTTCTTTCTCTTTAAATCTGACTATTTTATCTTCAAACGACGGGCAATATCTCGGCCCTTTGCCCTCGATTTTACCTGAATACATAGGGCTGCGGTCAAGATTATCAAGAATTATCTGCTTGGTTTTTTCATTTGAATATGTTATATGGCAGCATACCTTATTTTTAGGTGCTTCCTCTGTTTCAAAGCTGAAAGGTACGGTTTCTTCGTCACCGTCCTGCTCTTCAAGATTAGTAAAATCAATCGACTTTCTGTTAACTCGTGACGGAGTACCGGTTTTAAACCTGCGAAGCGGAATATCAAGTTTTTTAAGTGCCTTTGAAAGCTCGGTTGCAGGAAACATTCCGTCAGGTCCGCTTTCGTATGAAACATCGCCGATGTAAACTCTGCCGCCAAGAAAAGTACCCGTTGCAATAATTACCGCTTTTGCATTAAACAGTGCTTCCAGCTTGGTTTTCACCTGCCAATTTCCGTCAGGCAAACGGTAAAGGTCAACAATTTCACCCTGCCTGATATCAAGGTTATCTTCAAGCTCCAATGTATGCTTCATTCCCTGTGAATATTCACGCCTGTCAATTTGAGCGCGAAGCGAATGAACTGCCGGCCCTTTGCCTAGATTGAGCATACGGGATTGCAAAGTATATTTATCTGCCATTTTGCCCATTTCACCGCCGAGCGCATCAATTTCACGCACAAGATGCCCCTTTGATGTACCGCCGATTGACGGATTACACGGCATATTTCCAACCCAATCAAGATTGATGGTAAACACAGCGGTTTTACAGCCGAGGCGGGCAGAAGCAAGGCAAGCTTCAATTCCTGCGTGGCCTGCGCCTATTACTATTACATCATAACTTCCTGCAAGATATTCCATTACCTATCTCCTTTTATTTGCCGACGCAAAAGCGAGAAAAGATATTATTTACCACTTCTTCAGTCGCTTTTTTACCTGTAAGTGCCAAAAGTTCGTCAACAGCACTGTCTATCATCACATTTATAGCGTCATAAGTCAAGCCGAGTTCGGCTGCCGATAAAGCTTCGCTGATATTTTCATATGCTTTTTGAATACAAAGTTTTTGCCTTTGGTTTGCAATAAGCGGAGCAGAGGAGTCAAATTCCTCAACTCCCAAAATATTTTTAACAGCATTTTCAAGTTCTTTAAGCCCCGTGTTATTTTTAGCGGAAATATAAACTGCACTTTCAAAATTATTTTCTATTTCTTCAGTATCAATAACAGGGGATAAGTCTGTTTTATTTATGACTGCAACTGCTTTTTTGCCCTTGCAGGCATCAATAAGCATTTTGTCGTCACTGTCAAGTTCGCGTGAGCTGTCAAAAACTGCAAGCACAAGTGACGAAGTATCTATTCTTTCAAGTGCTTTTTTAATTCCGATAGCTTCAACCACATCATCACTTTCGCGAAGTCCGGCAGTATCTGAAAGGTGAAGCACAAGCGTACCTAAACGAACTGAATTTTCAACAATATCCCTTGTCGTACCCTCAATATGAGTTACTATGCTTTTTTCTTTACCCGAAAGCATATTCATAAGTGTTGATTTGCCGGCATTCGGCCTGCCTGCAATAACTGTGTTTACACCTTGCGTCATTATCATTCCGCTTTCGTAATTATCAAGCAGATTTTTAAGCTCATTTAAAGCCGAAGTTAATGTTGATTTCAATGTGCTTTCATCAAGCTCCGGTATTTCCTCATCAGGATAATCAACCCAAGCCGCCATTGACGCACTTAATGATACTATTTTATCAAGTATATTGGATATTTTATCGCTCAAAGAACCTTGAAGAAGATTGAACGAAGCTTTTGCCGATTCCTGCCCGTTAGCTGAAATAAGTGATGCAACCGCTTCCGCTTGTGTAAGGTCCATTTTTCCGTTTAAAAATGCACGCTTGGTAAATTCACCCGCTTCGGCAGGGGATGCACCCGCGGCAAAAACAGCCTCCAAAGTTTTTTCAACAATAAATATACCGCCGTGAACCGAAAGTTCAACAACATCTTCGCCCGTATAACTTTTCGGCGCACGAAATACAAGTGCAATAGCATTATCAAATTTTTCGCCGTTTGAATATACATTGCCGAACTTGGCAGTATACCCCTTAAGTGAAGAAAGAGGGGTTGAATCCATAGCTTTAAAAACCTTTTCAGCAATTTCAACGGCGTTGTCACCGCTGATTCTGATTACACCGATACCTGAAACGCTGTTTCCCGTGGCAACTGCGGCAATAGTTTTACTCATTTTCTTCACCCTCCTAAATAAAAAACATTTTTATGTAAAATAATGGCGAACAATAATGTCCGCCATTAGCTTTGGTTATCAATCGTTATCCTTATTAACCTGAATTTTACCGAACTTTGGAATGTCAGCTCTGTCAACTTTCTTCTCTCTGTTAGCATCAACAGGTGCTTTTGGAGAAGCAGGGCGTCTGCCGCCTCTTCTGTCATTTCTGTAAGGGCGCTTAACTCCGCCTTCCGGTTCAATAAGAACTCTTCTGTCCATTCCGCTGCCAACCGAACGGGATGTTACACCCTCGATTTCCTGCACAGCAGTGTGGATAATTCTTCTTTCATATGGGTTCATAGGCTCAAACGAATAGCGTCTACCGCTTCTTGCAACATAATTTGCATTTTTAGTTGCAAGTGCTTTAAGAGTTTCTTCTCTCTTTGCTCTGTAATCGCCTACATTAAGGGTAACTCTTACATATTTATTAGTTACATTCTTTATAGCAAGACTTGTGAGATATTGAAGTGAGTCGAGTGTTTCGCCCCTTCTGCCGATGATGATACCGTAATCTTCACATTCGATATTCATTTCAACCGTTCCGTCTGCTATCTTTGCTGTAATTTTAGGGTTTTCTACTTTAAGCCCTTCAATCATAGTTTTGAGATATGCACAAGCGTAGTCTAAATCAATATCTTTCTCGCTGATTTTTTCTTCCGGTTTGTCTACCTTAGGAGCTTGAACTGGCTTCTCCTTAACTTCCTGCTTCTTTTGAGCCGGCTTTTTAGGAGCAGAAGCTTTCTTTTCCACACTCTTTTTCAGTGCTTCAGGCTTCTTTTCTTTCTTGCCATCGTCATAGCTAACTTTAACCTTGGCATCACAGCCACCGATTAAACCGAAAAACTTCTTCTTCTCCGGCATAGTGATGATTTCAACATGAACATCAGCTGTTTCAGGAGCATTAAGTTGAAGCTTTGCGTTTTGGGTAGCTTCTTCAATAGTTTTACCGGTACCGATAAATTCCTTTATCATCTTTATCCTCCGATAATTATTTC
>CAVLCX010000025.1:4977-11514 GCA_963661525.1 bacterium | reverse complement strand
TCAGTCTTGGCGGCATTGACAGTGCTGCTGAGGAAAAGGGTTCATTTATCAAGACAGTATGGCAGCTTGTTAAATTCCTTGTAGTATCAGGACTTGTAACAATCATTCAGCTTGTACTTGCAAATGTTCTCCCACTCATCTTTGACAGCGTTACAGCTACACTTCCCGGATTCCTTCAGGGTATCTTCAAGCCGGATGTAATCTTTGATGCATCAACAGCTCAGGGTGCTAAGCAAATCGCTAAATATGTTGTCGACGGTGTAGTAACTTGGGGTTACTTACTTCCATTCTTCCTTTCAAACCTTATTGCTAATATTTACGGTTTCTATCAGAATAAGAAGACAACATTTAAGTCAGACGCACCTTGGTACAACTTCGCTATCTACATTGTACTTATGATTGCTTTAATCCTCTTCTCAACTTGGTTCCAGGGTTGGTTAGTTGGTATTATCGCAAAAGCTCCATGGGCTTGGTTAAACGGTCTTGCAAGAACAATTGCAGGTCTTGCAGCAGGCTTTGTACAAATGGTAGTTCTCTTCCCTATGGAAAAGTTCGTTCTTCTCAAAGAAAAGAAGGAAGAAAAAGAAGCTTAATTTTAAAACAAAATACTGTTTTTTATAAGGCTATCAATTGTGATAGCCTTATTTTTTATCACAAAAATTATTGTATTCGACATATTTTTTAGTAATCATTCACAATTTTACAAATAATGATAAATTTATTAACAAAATACTTGACAAGCGATATATTTTTGTATATAATCTTGTGCAGATATTCAAATAAAAGTATCAAATACCCCCGAAGAGGTCGGAGGGAGGGAATAAAATGAGCCAAGTAAAAGTTAAAGAAAATGAATCTCTTGACAGCGCACTTAGAAGATTCAAGCGTCAGACTTCTCGTGATGGTATCATCCAGGAAGTTCGCAAGAGAGAACATTATGAAAAGCCTTCTGTTGCTCGTAAGAAGAAGAGCGAGGCTGCTCGTAAAAGAAAGTATAAATAATTATACATATGGGAGCAGATTACTGCTCCCATTATTTTTTATTTACGGTGATTACAATGAAAAAAATACTTGTACTTAACGGACCTAATCTCAACATGACCGGGATTAGGAAAAAGAGTGTATACGGCGGCGAAACTTTAAAGCAAATCAATGATGAATTAAAGCTTTACGGTAAAGCTCACGGTGCAAAAGTTTCATTCTTTCAATCTAACCACGAGGGTGATATAATTGATGTCATCCACGAAAGCCGTGATGAATTTGACGGTGTGGTTATCAACGCAGGTGCATACACTCACTATTCATATGCAATTCGTGACGCCATTGAGGCTGTTCAGGAATTCACCCCATTTGTAGAAGTTCATATGTCAGATATTCATAAAAGAGAAGATTTTCGCAAAATTTCTGTAATTACGGATGTATGCGTTAAACAAATTTGCGGATATGGCAAGGATAGTTATAAAATGGGTATTGATTTATTGATTGAAATATTATAAAATATAATATATCAATTTTAATTATTATAAAATTACATTTTTACTCGGAGGTAGAAAATATGATTTCAGCAGGTGATTTCAGAAACGGCGTTACTTTTGAAGAGGATGGCAATGTGCTTCAGGTTATCGAATTCCAGCATGTTAAGCCGGGCAAGGGTGCCGCTTTTGTAAGAACAAAAACAAAGAATGTTATTACAGGTTCAGTAGTTGAAAAGAGTTACAACCCATCAGCTAAGTACCCTACTGCATACATTGAAAGAAAAGAAATGACTTATTCATACAATGATGAAGGTCTTTACTACTTTATGGATAATGATACATTTGAAATGATTCCTGTATCAGAATCTGACCTTTCAGATAACTTCAAGTTTGTTAAGGAAAACGAAATTTGCCGTATCCTTTCATACAAAGGCAAGGTATTCGGTGTTGAGCCGCCTACATTTGTTACTCTTGAAGTTACAGAAACAGAGCCTGGTCTTAAGGGCAACACAGCTACTAACACACTTAAGCCTGCAAAGGTTGAAACCGGTGCAGAAATTCGTGTTCCTCTCTTCATTAACGAAGGAGATATGATCAGAATCGACACAAGAACTTGCGAATATATGGAAAGAGCATAAGTTAGTATAACTTATTCATCTTAATAAGAAAGGATTTTTATTATGGATACAACTGAAAGCTTAGGCTATCTTAAAGGTTTAATTGAAGGTCTTGACCTCGGCGATAACAAAAAGGAAACCAAGGTTTTTTCTGCCATTGTTGATGTACTTTCAAATCTTGTTGAAGATATTGATGATATGACAGACGGTGTTGAAATGCTTGCAGACCAAGTTGACGCTGTTGATGAAGATTTAGCAGACCTTGAAGAATATGTATATGATGATTATGATGACGAGTGTGATTGCGACGATTGCTGCGATGACGAAGACGAGGAAGAATTTGAAGTTGAATGTCCGCTTTGCAACACTCCATTCACAGTTGATGCCGAAACAGCACTTAACGGAACTGTTCCTTGCCCAAATTGCGGCGAAATGCTTGAATTTGAGGTTGAAGAAGCAGAAGATGATGAATAATCATTAAAGGAGAGGCTTTTTTGCGATGAAAAAATTATTAGCAGTATTGCTTGCAGTAATTACCGTATGTTGCGTTTTTGCAGCCTGCTCAAAAGCAGATGATAAAGAAACGACAACAAAAAGCGAATCTACTTCATTCACAGTTCAAAATCCTACCGATAAAGCGAAAATCAAAGATAAAGACGCAATTGATTTTATCAAAAACGCTTACACCCCTGAAGAACTCGGACTTGACAAAGTCAAGGAAAAGTATTCATTTATGATTTCTTCAAGCGGTGAAAAGATTGATAAAAAAGAATATGTTAAAGTTGCCGCAAATGTTATGAAAAAGAACAGCGAAAAAAATGCTGACGGCAAGGAAACATATTCACTCACCCCTGTCGGTGAATATTATATTTCATTTGACGGGCAGGAGGTACTTATGAAAGACCTTAAGTCAGGTGAGTACAAAAAACTTGAAAATCGCTATAAGGATTATAAGTCAAAAAGCGAAACAACAACTAAAGCAAAATAAAAAAAACCCGTAAGTTTAAAACTTACGGGGTTTTTCTGCTGTTTTTACTGTACTTTTTCAGCTCTTTCGCAATATTCTTTAATTACAGAACAGGTGTGTGCCATCTGTTCTTTTTCTTTATCATTAAGCGGAAGTTCAATAATATCTTCAATTCCGTTTCTGCCGATAACACAAGGTACACCGCAGGCAACACCGTCAATTCCATATTCGCCCTGAAGCAAAACGGAAGCCGGTATAACTCTCTTTTCGTCGTGGAAAATTGCCTTGCAAATATCTGCGCAGGCAGCACCGATGCCGAATTCGGTAGAGCCTTTACCGTTAATAATATCGTATCCTATATAACGGGTTCTTTCAAGTACAAAATCCTCTGTCAGCTTGCCGTACTTTTCAGGTTTGGCGTTTTGAAGCTCTTTGTAATTTTTACCGCCGAGTGTAAGAGTTGAGAAAGGAACAAATGATGAATCACCATGTTCACCGATTGCACAGGTGGTAACACTTCTTCTGTCAATATCGGCAAGTTCGCTTACAGTTCTTTTAAGCCTTGCTGTATCAAGTGAAGTACCGGTTGAAAAGCATCTTTCCCTCGGAAGTCCGAGATGAAGCCTTGCATAATTTGCAATAACATCGGCAGGATTGGTAATTGAAACAAAAATGCCTTTAAAATCAATCGGCTTAAGATTGTTTACAACATCTTTCATCATTTTGATTGAATCATCAAGCATATCAAGCCTTGTTTGGCCTGGCTTACGCGGCATACCAATTGAATTCACAACAATATCGGCATCCTTGCAATCTTCGTAATCCCCTACCTTTATTTTAGTAGTTGAGCCTAAAAACAAGCATGCATCGGCAACATCATAGCAGTTTGCAACTGCTTTTTCTCGGTCAACATCAATAAATACTATCTCATCACAAGTGCCTTGAAAACAGAGTGCCATTGCAACATGAGAGCCTACATGGCCGGCACCGATGATAACAACTTTACGCTTATCTAACATAATTTTACCCTCCAATAAATAATACATATATATTATACACCTATTATTATCAAATTCAATAGAAAATAAAATGAAAAAAAGATAAAAAAGTGATTGACAACGGGATAGCGCAATGCTATACTGAAGCTGAAAGTTAACTGTGATATTACAATTAGCACAGTTAATAAAAAATATAAATCAAAGGAGTACGGTATGGCAAGTGATATTTTAATTAAAACAGTTGATTTATCGCGTCATTATCAAGTCGGCGAAGAAGAAGTAATTGCGCTTGATAAAGTCAACCTTGAAATTGAGCGAAACAAAATTTGCGCAATACTCGGCACATCAGGTTCTGGTAAAAGCACGCTGCTTAATATGTTTGCCGGAATTGAGCGGCCAAGCGGCGGCGAAGTTTACATCGGCAAGTACAGGATTGATAATTTAAGTGAATCGGATTTAGCAAAATTCAGGCAAAAATTTACGGGATTCATTTTTCAATCATATAATTTGCTGCCCACAATGACTGCACTTGAAAATGTGGCACTTCCGCTTATGTTTAAAGGTGTAGGCAAAGAGGAACGGGAGCAAAAAGCAATGGAATTGCTAAAACTTGTCGGCATTGATAACAGATACAAGCACAAGCCGAAAGAGATGAGCGGTGGCCAGCAACAGCGTGTGGGCATTGCGAGGGCATTTGTAACAGACCCAAGTGTAGTTTTTGCCGATGAACCTACAGGCAACCTTGACAGTAAAACTACATTTGAAGTTATGGAACTTATACAAAAGCTTGTATACACAAAAAATCAAACTTTGATAATGGTAACCCACGATTCAAATGTTGCAAAATATTCTGATATTACAGTAAATATTTGTGACGGAAAAATTATATCAAAAGATTATAATACAAAGTAAGGGAGAGAAGACAATGAAAAAAACACAGTTATTTACATCAATTATACTTGCAATAATTATGATTATTGCACCGCAAACATTTGCACTTGCAAGTGACGATATGCCAAAAAGCAGTTCAGGTTCAAGCTTAATCGCAGATTCATTTTCGCTTGATAAAAAAACAATCTATGCGGGTGATACATTTAAGCTTACATATAAAATCAAAAATACAAGTGTTGATATTAAAAACCTTAATATGCGCCTTTCGGGCGGAGAAATTTTTACGGTAGCAAATGATGTTGATACCATTTATGCTTCTTCCCTGGCAAAAGGAGCAAGCGCACAATTCAGTAAAAGCTTTTTTGTAACTAACGATACAGCTGCCGGAATGTATCCTATTACAATAAGTGCAACATATGATTATGTAGAAGACGGCGAAACAGTTAGCACAAGTTCTGAATTTTCATACACTATTCAGGTTTCTGCCGGCCAAACATCACAGCAAAGTAATCAAAATTCACCAAGCCTTACAGCTAATTTTTCTGTAAATAAATCAAACTTGCTTTCAGGTGATAATTTCAAATTAAGCTTTAAACTTGCAAACAAAAGTGCCGCTTATGACATAAGCAATGTTAACATCAAGCTTTCAGGCGGAGATGCATTTGCAATTGCAAGCGATGTTGATACTATTTATAAATCATCAATAGCAAAAAATTCAACAGCTTCATTTTCAAAAGCATTTGTAGTTAATAAAAGTACAGGTGCAGGAATGTATCCTATAAACGCAGTTGTAACATATGAATTTACTGCCGGCGGTGAAAAACAGCAAGGCAGTGCCGAATTCAACTTCAGCATTAAAGTTAATTCTAAAAAAACAAGTACAAGCAAAACAGCTTTAACCCCGCAGCTTATTATTTCAAGCTTTAATTATGGCAAGAATGCGATTTCGGGCGGCAAAGAATTTACATTAAACTTTAATGTAAAAAACAATTCATCTAAAATCAAAGCGCAAAATGTGCTTATTAAACTTGCCGGCGGTGACAGCTTTGTTGTTGCAGACGGAACAGATACTATTTCAATTAAAGAAATCAAGCCAAATCAAACAATAAGCGTAAGCAAAAAATTCGCCTGCTTAAGCAGTGCGCAATCGGGTGTGTACCCTATTACCGCAACTGTATCATTTGAATACATTGAAAGCGGAAAGCAAAGTGCAAGCAACGATTTAACAATGAGTGTTCCCGTTGTTCAGCCTGATAAAGTACAATTTCAGCAAGTTGCTTTGGCTGATAAAACAGTAAATGTTGATGAAGAAAGCGATTGCTCATTCCAAATCATAAATATGGGGCAAACAAAACTTTCTAACGGTACCGTTAAACTTGTTGACTCAAAAGGGAAAGAACTCAACAGTGCATATGTGGGGAATATTGAAGCAGGCGGTCAATTTGCAAGTAACTATACCCTGCCCGTAACATTTGATAAAACAGGCGAATACAAATTAAAGCTCATATTTGAATATGAAAATGAAAATATGGATAAAAAATCAATTGAGCAGGAATTCAAAGTAAAAGTTGATGAACCTTCTGACCCGT
>CAVLCX010000025.1:0-4967 GCA_963661525.1 bacterium | reverse complement strand
CTGACCCGTTTGAAGATATTGACGACGGTACAGACGGTACAGATAACGGAGAAGTACAAGACAACCACAGCACAGCAAAAATTATAATTTATGTTGCGTGCGGTGTGGGGGTAGCAGCAGTGGCAATTGCAGCAATAGTAATAATTAAAAAGAGAAAGCACAAGAAAGGCAGTGTAAAGTTCGATGAAAAAATCTGACATCTTTGCAATGGCTTGGCAAAATCTGCGAAACAGAAAAACAAGAACAAGGTTAACTATCGCAGGCGTAGTTATAGGTACTTGTGCAATCATTATAATGGTATCAATAGGTATCGGTATTGATAAAATGATTACTTCGCAGTACGAGCAGGATTCTACACTCAACAAAATCACTGTATATTCTATGGGAGATTATACAGATGATTCAACCGGCGAAGTTCAAGACGCAATGCCTTTTGATGACAGTGCAGTAAACTACTTTTCCAAGCTTGATAATGTAAAAACGGTTGTACCCACACTTGAAATAAGCCAATATGTAAACATTGCTCACGGCAAATACACTTACTCAGGCTGTGTTTACGGAATTCCGCTAAAAGAAATGGAAATGCTCGGTTACAAAACCGAGCAGGGCGATTTTAAAAAATATGATGAAAGAAACGCTTGCTTTTTCGGTAAAGATTTAATTCAATATTTCAACGATGTTCATGGTAACAGCCCAAAATATAAATATGATGAAAATTACAACATAAGTGAAAGTGAATTTGACTTTATGAAAGACACATTCACCATAAATGCAAAAAATCAGCAAGAAAGTGACGATTCATCAAATTATACTATGGCAAATGACGATAACAATAATGACACCGACAGCCAAAAGCAAACCGCCGGCGGCACGCAAAAGCTGAATGTTATCGGCACATTAAAGCAAACAAGTAATGACTATGAAGCGTCAAATGCAATTTATATTGACCTTGACAGAGCCAAACAACTTGTTAGCGAAAGCAACAGATTAAGTTCTGTAAAAAACTATAAGCTTTCATACAGTTCCATCAGTGTTTACTGCGATGATACTAAAAATGTTTCAGAAGTTAAGCAAAAAATTCAGGATAAAGGTTACAGTTGCTCAACTGATGATGATGGATTGCAAGAGCAGAAAAAAGTAATGAGAATAGTACAGCTCATTCTCGGTGCAATCGGCGGAGTTTCAATGTTTGTAGCAGCCTTCGGTATCAGCAACACTATGGTTATGAGTGTATTTGAAAGGACAAAAGAAATAGGCATAATGAAAGTTCTTGGATGTGACATCAGGGATATTAAAGATATTTTCCTTTATGAAGCAGGAATTATAGGACTGTTCGGCGGTGTAATAGGAATTATAATAAGTTATATTATATCTATAATAGCAAATCTGATAGCGGGCAAAGTTATGAGCAGTATGGTTGATACAAGTATGGGAACAAAAATATGCGTATCATCAATTCCTTGGTGGCTTGCAATTTTAGGTATTGCTTTTTCCGTCGGTGTGGGTGTACTTGCTGGGCTTTCACCTGCTAATAAGAGTGTAAAAGTCAGCGCACTCACAGCAATTCATAATGAATAAAGAGGTGTAAAATGAAAAAGAAAATAAAACCTCTGTCAATTATCATTTTCATACTGTATTTATTTTTAATATGGGTATTTTTTATTGACAGAGGATTGATAATCCACAAACTTTTCGGTGCATACTGGTCATTTATCAGGCCGTTAAGATTTCACACAACTAATTTTATCCCCTCTGTATCTGCAATGCTGAATGAGGGAAAAGCAGTTTTATTGCTAAATCTCACCGCATTTATACCTATGGGTTTTTTCATTTGCTGTTTTACAAGGGGCAATAATAAATATAAAAATATTTCATTTGTAGTCTTAATACCCATTGTGATTGAAATTTTGCAATATATTTTTGCAACAGGCGCACTTGATATAAATGATATTATTTTAAATACCGTAAGCGGTTTAATAGGTATGCTTATCTTTGCTATCATCAAAAAATTCATAAAAAAATGAAAAGAGCCTTACCCCGAGTAAAGAGGGTAAGGCTTTGGTCTGCCCGGAGAGATTTGAACTCTCGCTCGTTAGAATCGGAATCTAATGCATTAGCCACTGTGCTACGGGCAGTTATTCATTTGTAAATTCATCACTTCAATATTATACGAGTTTTATATATTGCAGTCAAGAGCGTAATATGGTAAAATGACTTTTGAGGTGATGAAATGCTGAGTTTCAAAAATGACACTTTCAAAATATTGCAAATTGCCGATACGCAAGAGGGCAAAAAAATCAGCCCTGATACACTTGACCTTATTAACAGCGCACTTGACAGGGTTGAACCTGATTTAGTAGTTTATTCCGGTGACCAGATATGGGGCAAAAGAACTTTTAAAGGCAACCGTGATGCTGTAAAGAACTCACTTGATATTTTAACAAGGCCTTGCCGAAGCAGAAAAATTCCGTTTACAATTTGCTTTGGCAATCACGACAGGCAAGTAGGATTATCAAACGAAGAGCAGTTTGAAATTTACAAAGAATTTGACTGCTTTGTAGGCGAAAGCGAAAAGGATATTGACGGCTGTGCAAATCATATTATAGAAATAAAAGACGACGATGAATTAAAATTTTTGCTTTATCTTATTGACAGCCATTCAAACTTGGAAATAGGATATGATAATGTACACGAAAATCAAATTGAATGGTACAGAAAAAAGCGTGATTCGTATGAAGAAAAACACGGTCATCTTATCCCATCAATAGTAATTCAGCACATTCCGGTATGTGAAATTTTTGAGCTTTTAAACGAAGTAAAGAAAAATACCAAGGGCGCTGTAAGAGGATTCAGAACGCACGCAAACAGATTTTATATTTTAAATAAAGATAAAGTTAATGCAAACGGTTTTATGAAGGAATCCCCTGCCGACCCGCAAATTAACAGCGGCGAATTTGGCGCATTTAAGGAAAAAGGCGAAGTTTTAGGCGTATACTTCGGCCACGACCATAATAATTCATTTAACGGTAAAGTTGACGGTATCGACTTGGGTTACACGCAAGGTGCAGGCTTTCATGTTTACGGGCCGGGAAAAGACCGAGGTGTAAGAGTAATTGAATTGAATAAAGACAGCACTTTTAAAACATATGATTTAAGATTTAAAGATTTAGTAGGTAAAAAAGTAAAAGAACCTTTAAAATATTTATTTTACCAAATTATGCCTACAAACACATTTGATGCAGTTCACAGGGCAATAAAATTCTTTATCGGGCTTGGAATTACCACATTGATTGTAATTGTTTTAGTATTATTATTCGGATAAAACACAAAAAGCAGAGTTTACCAAACTCTGCTTTTTTGCTTTTTAGATAATAATTTATCAGTCAGTGCCAATTTCGTTTTCAGGCTCTACCGCTGTTGTAGTTTGCGCTTCACCGTAAACCTGAAGCACAATTTCTTCACCTACTGCTACTGTTGAACCTGCTGCCGGCGCACTTGCATAACTTTCCTTAACGGTATTTGCAGTGTGTGAACCATCGTTATACACCTCAACGGTTGATACCTTAAATCCTTTATCTGTAAGAGTTTTTGTAGCTTCATCAACCGTTTGGCCTGCAACATTAGGTACACTTTCAGTCTGCACACCTTTGCTGACGGTAAGAATAATTTCTGTATTCTCATCAACTTTTTTGCCGGCTTCTATGCTTTGCTCAAACACAATACCCTCTTCAACATCGGTTGAATATTTAGAAGTAAAAGTGAGCTTGAACTGCTTATTCCAAGCACCATTATTTTCAATATCACTTTGGTTATACCCTGCTGATACAAAATCAGGAACTTCATACTGCGCAGCCGCAACGCTTTGCGAGGTATTTTCTTCTTTTTTGCCTATTCCGCCGTTTTTGGCAACATATACACCTGCACCGATTGCCGCAATAATAAGAATAACCAAAACTACTATTATAATTTTATTATTCTTATTTTTCTTTGGCTTATCATCATAACCCGGATAACCCTTGTAATGCTCTTCTTCAATAACAGGGTCAAAATCTTCTGCTTTTTCAATACGCTTATTTTCCCTTTGCACCTTTTCATCCTGCGAAGCAGTTGCAATTACGGTAGGTGATGCGTTAAGCTGTTCACGGAAAGTGTTAATATCCTGCGTTCTTTTTTCAGGATAAATCTGCAATCCGCCGCCGAGCGCACGGATAACATAAGTCGGTATTTTTTCGGCAATTGTGTTAGGAATCATCAATTTATCATTGAGTTCCCTTGATTTAGCGTCAGGCGGATTTTGACCGACGAGCGCCCTGAAAATGCAAGCCGAAAATGCATATATATCAGTTGCGGGGCACATCTTATGGCTATTTTCATACTGTTCAAGTGCTGTGTAACCGTCATTTACATTAAATTCAAGCTCACTTGACATAGTATTTGCCTCGGCAATGCAAAATCCTTTAAGCCTTACCTTTCCGTCCCTGCAAAGCACAAGGTTATCAGGGCAAATACCACCGTGAATAATACCTTTTGAATGGAGCGCTTCAAGAGTTGTAAGCACCGGCATAAACATAATTCGTGCCTGCTCCCAAAGAATGTTACCATCCGGATTGCGAAGCAAAAATTCACGAAGTGAAATAGTTTCCATATATTCGCTGACAGCATATGCGGTCGAATTAAGTTCAAACACATCATAAGTAGGAATAACGGCAGAAAGATTTTTAAGTTCGCTTATAGTTTCCCAAAGCCTGATAAACGAATTTTTGAGTTTATCAAAAGACGGTTTAAATCTTTCCCTTACATGAACATCAACACTGCCATCTAATCTTGCGGCAATGCCCTTTGGTAAAAATTCACGCACCGTTACCACTTTTAACTCCTGCATATCATATGCCATATATGTTGCGGCATCACTTTCGTGGCTTACAAATGCACCGATTGCATAACGCTCGTTAAGTATAGTTTTAGGT
>CAVLCX010000024.1:9354-11867 GCA_963661525.1 bacterium | reverse complement strand
CTGTATGGGTTGACAGCCCGCTTGCAGTTGAAGCAACAGAAATTTATGATGATGCCAAACTGCGAAAATATTTTGATGAGGATACCCTTGCTTTAATTGACAAGGGTGTAAATCCAATTAAATTTGATAACTTAAACCTTGCAATTACAAGTGATGATTCACGAATGATAAATGATGACCCGACACCGAAAATTATACTTTCTGCAAGCGGTATGTGTGAAGCCGGCAGAATCAGGCACCATTTAAAGCATAATTTATGGCGTGAAGAATGTACAATTTTATTTGTAGGTTACCAAGCAGAAGGAACGCTTGGCAGAAAAATAATCGAAGGGGCAAGCAGTGTAAACCTTTTTGGTGAAGAAGTGCAAATAAATGCAAACATTGAAAAAATGCAGGGCATCAGCGGCCACGCAGATAAAAATATGCTTTTATCTTGGCTTGGCAGTATCGAGCAAAAGCCGAAAGTAGTTTTTGTAAATCACGGTCACGATACAGTATGTGATGAATTTGCAAAATCTATTGAAAACGAACTTGCGATTTCTGCGCTTGCGCCATATTCCGGTGACGGATTTGAACTTGGTGATGTTGTTAAGCAAGTCGATATTGGGCCGCGCAAGCTTTATGACAAAAAGTTACATAAGATTCAGAGAAACAATACTGTTTATGACAGGCTCTACCTTGCAGGGCAAAATCTTATGTCTGTTATTGAAGCGTCAAAAGGGTGTGCAAACAAAGATTTAAGCAGGCTTACCGACCAAATTATTGCCCTTTGTGAAAAATACAAACAAGATTGACGGTGAAACTATGGTAATAAACACAAATGAAATAAACGAAAAGCTTAAAAATCCGGCTGAATTTTTAACATTCAGTGAAAACAAAATATTAAATCAAATAGATAAATGCGCAGCTCAAATTTTGCCGCTTGTAAATACAAAGCCGATAATTTTAATATCCGGCCCTTCGGGAAGCAGTAAAACAACCACCGCAATCAAGCTAGCAAAAGCTTTGCGGAAAAACGGTGCCGATGTTTGCTACATATCTATGGATAAATATTTTAAAAACTTTACAGATGAAGAAAAAGCGTTAAAAAAGCAAAATAAACTTGACCTTGAATCACCCGAAAGAGTTGACGCCGAATGTTTAAACAAAGATATTGATATTTTGCTAAACGGCGGTGAAATTTACTTGCCGAGCTATGATTTTTTAACCAATACAAGAACGCTGAGCCAAACAAAACTTTGCAGAAACGGCGGCTTTGTAATAATTGAAGGTATACACGCATTAAACCCAACCCTGCTTGGTGAAAACGATGATGTATCAAGCAGAATTTATGTAAGTGTGCGCACAAGGGTAGTTGATTCAAACGGGGATAAACTTCACCCTTGCAAAATCAGGCTTTGCAGGCGAATGATAAGGGATAAGCTTTACAGAGGCCGCAATTTTGATGAAACAATACGCCTGTTTTCAAAAGTACAGCGCGGTGAAAATCAATTTATTATGCCTAATAAAAGCAGGGCAAATTTTAATATAGATACTTTTATTGAATACGAGCCTTGCATTTACAGAAATTATTTATTTGATGATTTGAAAGAACTTTCACAGAAATTCAGTGATATTAAAGATGTTTTCAACGCACTTGATGAAATTGAACCGCTTGATGATTCTTTAGTTGCAAGTGACGCATTTATGCGCGAATTCATAGGAAACAGTTCACTGTCATACTAATTTACTTTCAGTTCACAACTGCCCCTTTCTTATATGGTACTATATCATTAAGAAAGGGGCATATTTATGAAAAACAAAATAATAAGAATAAATATTATCTGTTCTTTTTGTAATTATATTTTTGCTTTACATAGGGCCTGTAATAACAGTCGGGGAATATAATTTAGGCATAATAGCGGGCTTGGGCTTTGATTTTATACTACTGATTTATATTATATTTTTCAATAAAATTAACCTTTTAATTAAAAACATCAAAAAGAAAAAAGCAGGAAAAATAATACTGAATATAATATCAAGTATACTTTGCATATGCATATTGATTGGCGGTGTAACATTTTATAATGTATTATCATCAAGCTTTGAAAGCAAAGAAAGAAGCAATGTTGCAATTGTTTTAGGCTGTGTTGTAAACGGTGATAAGCCGGGAATATTTTTAAAAGGCAGAATTAACGCGGCATATAAATATCTAAATAAAAATCCAAATGCAATCGCAGTTTTAAGCGGCGGTCAGGGAAACGGGGAAAACATAAGCGAAGCGCAATGTATGTTTAACACATTGACTGAAATGGGCATTGATGAAAGCAGGCTTTTAATTGAAGATAAATCAACATCTACAAGTGAAAACCTGAAATTTTCCAAAGCATTGCTTGAAGAAAACGGAATTGAAACTAAAAAAGTCACAATTATAACTAATGATTTTCACGAATACAGGGCAAGTGAATTTGCAAAAAATAACGGATTGAAATCTTTAAGGTATCCGAGTAAAACCCCGTGGAACGGGTATATGC
>CAVLCX010000024.1:0-9344 GCA_963661525.1 bacterium | reverse complement strand
GGTATATGCCATTTGCTACAAGAGAAATTTTTGCAATTATTTATCAAATATATTTAGGCTAATAAAAACGAAAAGCGGCTTGAACATAATGTTCAAGCCGCTTTTTATAATGCGAATATTTAATTATTTTCTTGTCAAACCGATTGCATCTGAACCAAGGTAATCATCTGATGCAGGGTATTGGCATTTATAAGTAATATCAAGTGAAGCGCTCTTATCTTTAAGAACTGCAACATTTGCATGCTTAACATCAATGTGAACTAACATTGTGTAATCAGCCTTTGTGATTTCGTTAGTCTTTGTATCAATAACAAATACACCTGTACCACCTTTGTAATCAACTACAAAGTTATCATCAACCGTACCCTGTGAGAATGAGAGAACAGAAATTGAATTAACAACTGATGAAATATCACCGAGTGAGTTGAAGAACTTACCCTGTGAGTCCTTACCCGGCATTGAAAGGATAGCTTCTTTTGGCTGAAGAGTCATTGTGATAGTACCGTCACCGTTATCCTTAACATTTGCTGCAAGAATATCTTCAGGCTCGATAAGTGACTTTGTGCAGTCCATCTTGCCGTCATCCCTTGTATCACCCTTAGGGTCCCTGTTACCTGATGGTGAAAGGCCGTTTGTGCCACCGTGGAAAAGGCCGCCTACGATACCCGGAACAAGCTTATTGATAATATCATTTGACTTACCTTCAACAAGAAGGTTTTCAACATTAAGTTCTTCTGTACCGAGCATTTTGTAATATGTATGTGTTTCACCTGAATCTGTTACATATTCAGCGGTAAGAGTTTTGGTGTAATCATAACATTCTTTATAGTAGTTAACTACATCGTCCTGTGTCTTAAAGTCCTTACCTGCGTAAGTACCTGCCTTAAATTCATCAATAACAGCCACATCCTGTGTATTAGAACCGTCATTTGCCGAAGCATCTTCAATCTTAGGATATTTGTTAATTACAAAAGCAGTTGCTACAACGCAAATTACCAAAACGATTGCTAAAAAACCGTTGAATTTGCTTAATCCGGATTTTCTTTTCATAAAAAAATTCCCCTTTGAATATATTGTTACTCTCTTATAATATACTAAAACTAAAAATATTTCAACTATTTTTTTAATTTAGTCTTTAAAAGTAACAATAATCTCTGTTCCTTTACCCTCTTCGCTGTTAATTTCAAGCTGTGCGTGGTGAAGTTGAGTGATATGTTTTACAATTGCAAGGCCAAGCCCTGTACCGCCCGTTGCCTTGCTCCTGCTTTTATCTACACGGAAGAATCGTTCAAATATCCTATCCTGATACTTTTCGGGAATTCCTATACCCGTATCCGTAACGCTTATGCTTGCCCCTCTTTCAAGCGGTGTAACACTGACTGTAACGCTTCCGTTTTCCTTATTGTACCTAATTGCATTATCGCAAAGGTTATAAACAAGTTCTTCAACAAGCTGCGCCTTGCCGCGAATATAGCAATCTTCACCTAAAAGATTAAGCGTTACATTTTTGTTAATTGCATTGATATTAAGTGCTTCAATACATCTGTTTGCAATTTCATAAAGGTTTACCGACTCAAAAGTCATTTCCTCTTCATCGCTTTCTTCAAGCTGCGAAAGTTGAATAATATCTTCGCTCAAACTTACAAGCCTTAATGCCTGCTTGCGAATAACACTTGCAAACGGTTTAATATCCTCCGGCTTTGCCATACCTGTTTCAATAAGTTCAGCATAGCCTGCAATTGATGTAAGCGGTGTTTTAAGCTCGTGCGATACATTCGCTGTAAACTGCTTTTTTTGCCTGTCAAGCACTTTTTGCCTTTTCTTTTGCTCGAGCAGTGCGTTAATCAGCGGCTTAAATTCCTCATCCGCCTTGAATTCATCAATATTATCAAGGTTTTTACCAAGCTGTGTTATCGGCTTGACAATACTTTTGGTAATAGCAAAACTTACGAACACCGCCGCAATTATAACAACTATCACGCAAATCAGTATATAAACGATATAATCCGAGAAAAACTTGCCGATATTGGTCGCCTTTGATGAAACGCGCAAAATATTACCGTTATCAAGCTGCTTGGCATAATAATATACTTTTTCTTTTTGGGTATCTGAATGCCTTGAAACAGTGGCTTCACCGTTTTCAATAGCTTCTTTTATTTCTTCCCTTTGCAAATGATTATCAAGTTTTTTTACATCTTCCTGATTATCTGCAATAACCGTACCGTCATTTGCAACAAGTGTTATTCTTACACTTTTATCAATATGATTAGTAATAAAATCCGTATTACCGTTTTGCTCAAGCTCGGCTTCAACCACATTTTCAACTACAAGCAGCTGCTCTTTAAGCTGCTTATCACTGTATGAATAAAAAACCGACAGTATCAAAATTGCTGTAATTGTAATAACCGATACAGCGAAAGCAAAAATTTTATATAATGTTTTTTTAGTCACTTGAATTATTCACCGACCTTGTAGCCGACATTTCGTATTGTTTTAATATGCTCGCCTGCTGCACCGAGCTTTTTACGAAGCGATTGGATATGAACATCAACAGTTCTGTTACCCTGCTCAAAATTATATCCCCAAACTATTTCCATAAGCCTATCCCTTGTAAGAACAATACCTTTATTCCTAATAAGATGTTTGAGAATTTCGTATTCCTTATATGTAAGGTCAATCTCTGCCCCGTCAACTAATACAGTATGCTTATTTTCATCTATTTCAATATTTTTATAAACAAGAACGGTTTTAACCTTTTTAGCTGTTCTGCGAAGTACAGCTTTTACTCTTGATACAAGCTCCATTACACCAAAAGGCTTTGTAATATAATCATCTGCGCCCATATCAAGCCCTTTAACCGCGTCAATCTCACTTGTTTTCGCAGTAACCATAATTACAGGAATTTCACTGTAAGCCGGTGTTTGCCTGATTGAATTTAAAATAGTAAGCCCGTCTTCTTCAGGAAGCATTATATCAAGCAAAATTATATCGGCAGCTTTATTTTCAAGCTGAGCTATCATACTTTTTCCGCTTTCAAAACCTTTTACTTCAAATTCCGAATTTTTCAATGCGTATATTTCAAGCTCCCTGATTGATGCATCATCTTCTACAATATAAACTAATTGTTTTTCACTCATAGCGTACCTCTTATCTGACAGCGTATTTGTTTAAATATGTTTCAAATTGCTCCATAAATGTTTTGTTGTTTGAATTCTTAACACCTTTAAGATAGCTGTGAGTTTGATAATGACCTTGTGAAAATTCAATTATGCACACTGCAAGGTTTGAGCAGTGGTCTGCAATACGCTCAAATGAATTAACAATATCAAAAAACAGTATTCCGTTTTCAAATGTGCAATCGCCCTGTTCCATACGCTTTGAATGGCGCGCACGAAGTTCGGCTTTAAGATTATCAATAACCTGTTCAAGCGGTTCAACCGTCATTGCAAGTTCAACATCATCGTCAATAAATGCTTTTGTTGAATTTTCAATAATTTCGGTAACAGCTCTGCCCATAATTTCAAGTTCCCTGTTAGCTTCTTCGGAAAAATGAATTTTATCTTGGTGCATTTTCCTTTTGATTTTAAGAATATTGTAGCCATAGTCACCCATACGTTCAAAATTACCGATAGCGTGGGTATAATTATTAAGTCGCATTGAGTCTGAAACATTCAAATCCATTGCGCTTATTTTTACAAGATAAGTTTCAAGCTGGTCTTCGTAATTATCAAGCTTCTTTTCATTGCTTTTAATAGCTTCGTCTTTTTTATGGCTGTAACTTTTTATAAACTCAATACTTTGAGAAATATTATTTTTAGCAAGCGTTGCCATTTCATCGCACTTATCTTTAACCTTATCAAGAGCAAAGCCCGGGTTAATAAGAAAGCGTTCTTCAACAAGTCCGTTTTCATCAGTTTTGGCTTCTTCGCCGTTTTTATCATCCCTGATGATAACATACATAAGCTTTTCAAGCTGCTTGCCGAAAGGAAACAGAATAATAGTTGAGAAAATATTGAAAAGTGAATGAATAATTGCAATTGTGGCAGGGTTTACATTATCTTCAAAAAACGGTAAACCGAATATTGCATTTGAACCGTAGAAAAGAATCATTGCAATAATAACACCTATGATATTAAATGTAAGATGTGATGCCGCTGCTCTTTTAGCATTTTTACTTGCACCGATTGATGAAATCAATACAGTGGTGCAAGAGCCGATATTTTGGCCTAAAATAATAGGAAATGCTGCCGAAACAGTTATTGAACCTGTTGTTGAAAGCGCCTGCAAAATACCGACTGACGCAGACGAGCTTTGAAGTGCGGTAGTAAGAAACGCACCTGCCAAAATACCCAAAACAGGGTTTGAAAATTTAGTTAAAATACTTGTAAACTGCGGTACATCCTTAAGCCCTTCCATCGAATCGCTCATAGTGGTCATACCAATCATCAAAAGCCCGAAGCCTAATACGATATAGCCGATATTATGCTTCTTTTCGCCCTTGCAAAACATAACAAGAATAATGCCGATAAATGCAAGAACAGGGGCAAAAGAACTCGGCTTTAACAGATTTATAAAAATATTTGAACCCTCAATACCTGCTAAAGATAAAATCCACGCGGTTACGGTAGTACCGATATTAGCACCCATAATTATACCGATAACCTGCCTTAATGCCATAATGCCGCTGTTTACAAAACCGACTGCCATAACAGTGACAGCACCTGAAGACTGAATAACAGCAGTTACAAATAAGCCTAACAAAACACCTTTTATTCTGCTGTCTGTCATTTTTTCAAGAATTGCACCAAGCTTGCTGCCGCCCATTTTTTCAAGGCTTTTACCCATTACATCCATTCCGAAAAGGAACATTGCAAGCCCGCCGATAAGAGTTAAAAAATTAAAAATAGTCATACCATTTTCCTCTTTGTTACCCAAAATATTACACAAAAAATTACAAGTTAGATATTATATTCAGTCGATTAAGTTAAAATACAGTTTATGTTAAATTTATGTTAAATAATTATTCGCAATAAATAGGCGAAGTTATGGCAAGAGGTCTTTTTTCACCGTCAACAGTACCCCAAAGCTCTGCACGGTACCATTTACCGCTGTCAAGCCTTAACCTTACATGCCTTTCGTCATATCTTGTTTGCAGCACGCATTTTCCGCCGTTTGTAATAATTTTAATTTCGTTATACACAATATCTTCGTCGCCCGAATTTTTAGCTCTTGAATGCAAATCGGTAAAGAAACTGAAAGTATAATTACCCTTTTTCACGGTATCGCCTATTGCGCTTGTAACACCGTGGCGATGTACCCTGAATATAAACTTGGCACCGTGTGAAATAACGGTTTTACCAAGCCTGATGGCACGCATTGCAGATTTTGCCGAAATATCATCCACATCAAGATATGTACATCCGTAGTGGCCGGCATTTTCCTCCCTGTGCCAATCCCTGCCGTAAGTTGCAGAAATTTTGTATCCTTTATCAAGCAAAGAAGTCCACAATTCAAGTGCTTTTTCATTTTCTTTTTTATTAGAATAAAGATTTTTATGCCAAACCTCTATATAATCAACATTTTGCCAATTGCGAACATTAAAATCCCAATGCCCGCCTGTACACAGCGGTGAGCCGAGCTGAAAAGGATGAGCAACGCCTACCAAACCGCCAACTGCTTTAATTTGCTTTATCTTCTCATCTATATTATCTGCATTTGCATCTCGCCAATCCACAAAATCATTTGCGCCCAAAACGAGTAAGTGGCCATAATAAGTTGTCCATTCAATACCTCTTATGGTCGGAATTACATTGTCGTCAATTTCATCCCAACCTGAAAAAGTATTATGGTCAGTCAAGGCAATAATCGCAAGGTGGTCATCAATTGCCTTTTTCTGAAGTTCGCAAACAGTATAATCACCGTCGGAATGAACACTGTGGCAATGAAGTTCACAAGGTAAATAACTCATTTTTATTCCTCCCCTTCAATAACAAGTTTGTATTCAACATCGCAGCTTACACTATGAATATTAAGCATTATTTTCCATTCACCTTTTGCTATATCCGATTTAAAAAAGCCGGGTGATGAATAATCAGGGGAAACAACAAGCTCCTGCTTATTGCTTTGCCTGTGAATTGCGCCGATATATTCCCTGCTTGAATCAAGTGATAATGTAACAAGATTTTTTACCGGCAAATAGCTTTCAATGTTAAATTCTTCATCCTCACCGTATTTTTCAAGGCAGAATTTAATTATTTGAGTGCTTTTTGCTCTGTCTTCAAGAGTTTTCGGTGCATATTCAAACTTTATTTTTATTGATTTAAAATCATCTTTTATTTCAAAAGGAAAAGTAATATTGGTTTTATTGTCATCAACAGTTATTTTTCCGCATTTATTAAGTAAAATCATAATTATCCTTTCTTAATTTATTAAATTCTCTTTTTTGATAAAAAGACACTTATAATATAATTATAATGTAAATTGTAAATATTTTCAATTGATATTATTTACTAAAAATGTTATAGTGTTTTTGGTAATAATTATGGTATTAAAAGAGGTTAAGTTATGAAGCTTGAAAACATAAATATCAGAGACCCGTTTGTACTTGCAGAAAACGGAACATATTATCTTTATGGCACAAGGGCTGAAAACTTCGGTTGCAAAACAGGCGGTTTTGATGTTTACACATCAACCGACCTTGTAAATTTCAGCGAAGCCAAAGAATGCTTTAACAGTGAAAAATACGGACTTAACAGAGAAGTAAACTGGGCGCCCGAAGTACATAAATACAAAGGTGAATACTATATGCTTGCAACTTTCACGCAGGAAAACGGGCTTCGGGGTTCATATATTTTAAAAAGTGACAGCCCTTTAGGTGAATTCAAGCCATACAGCGACGGTGCGCTCACACCGCAGGAATGGGAATGCCTTGACGCAACGCTTTATATTTCAAAAGCGGGCGAAGCATACCTTGTATTTTGCCACGAGCATACACAAATAATTGACGGAACTATTTGCTTTGTAAAGCTTAACAAGGAGCTTAACGCGCCTATAAGCCTGCCGACAAAACTGTTTTCAGGTTCATCACCGTATTGGGCAGATAATAAGCCTTCAGGTGAGCATTATATAACCGACGGACCGTTTATGTATCGCACAAGCAAAGGTAAGCTATTACTTATTTGGTCAACCTTTGTTAATCACAAATACTGCCAATGCGTTGCCCGTTCAAGCGACAATGAGCTTAACGGTGTATTCGAGCATTTGCCGCTGCTCATTGATGATGACGGCGGACACGGAATGATATTTGAAGCAGATAACAAGCTTTACTTAAGCTTTCACACTCCGAATATTAACGGGCAGGAACATCCAAAATTCATTGAAATTAAAGACACGGGAAATTCAATTGAAATAGCATAAAAAATGCGATACTTCAAAGGAAGTATCGCATTTAATTTCAATTATAACAAACTTGCTACAAGGTCGCCCATTTGCGAAGTATTAACAGCGTCAAAACCGTCTTCGTAAATATCAGGTGTTCTTGCTTTAGTAAGTGCCACATCAACAGCCTTTTCAATAGCATCGGCAGCTTCAGCTTCGCCGAATGTATAGCGAAGCATCATAGCACCGCTCAAAATAGTTGCAAGCGGATTAGCCTTGCCCTGACCAGCAATATCAGGTGCAGAACCGTGAATAGGCTCATAAAGGCCAAATGTACCCTCGGCAAGTGATGCAGATGCAAGCATACCGATTGAGCCTGAAATCATAGAAGCTTCGTCTGAAAGAATATCGCCGAAAATATTTGATGTTACGATTGTATCAAACTGATTTGGATTGCGAACAAGCTGCATTGCACAGTTATCTACATACATATATGAAATTTCAACTTCAGGATAGTCCTTTGCTGTTTCTTCCATAACTTTGCGCCAAAGCCTTGAAGAATCAAGAACATTAGCTTTATCAACACAAGTAAGCCTTTTACCGCGCTTCATAGCATATTCAAATCCGGCTTTAACAATTCTTTTAATTTCAGGATATGTATAACGCTCTGTATCATATGCGCCTACAACACCGTTTTCTTCATAAGTTCCGCGGTCACCGAAGTAAATGCCGCCGGTAAGTTCACGAACAATGAGAATATCAAGTCCGTCACCGATAATTTCCTCTTTAATAGGAGATGCAGATTTAAGCGGTGCAAAAATCTTGGCAGGGCGAAGATTTGCAAAAAGTCCCAAATCTTCACGAATTGCAAGAAGTCCCTTTTCAGGCCTGTTATTACCCGGCTGGCTGTCCCATTTAGGACCGCCTACCGCACCGAGAAGAACAGCGTCAGACGTTTTGCAAGCCTTTGCTGTTTCATCAGGATACGGAACACCGTATTCATCAATGGCGCATCCGCCCAAAAGCTGATAATTATAATCAAAGCTAAAGCCGAATTTTTCACCTGCTTTATCAAGCACCTTTACACATTCGTCTACGATTTCAGGGCCGATACCGTCACCCTTTAAAACTGTAATTTTATAATTTTTCATATTTTTACCTTTCTGTTTGTATATGTTATATATAACGGGCGAACAATGTTCGCCCCTACGCAAGGCTGTCTAAAACAGCAAAACCGTAGCGGCCGACATTATCAGCCTGACAACATTTCATTTTAACGCAATACCGTTGCAACAATGCCGAAAACTGCCATAAATATTATGCACGAGCCTAAAAGAGAAATTAACACTTTAAGCTTATTTGAAACTTCATCAAGCGTTTTTCCCTTATTTGATTTAACCAAAGCCACAAGAAAGATAAGGCAAATCAAAGAAAGACTGCCAAATATAATTGCGATAATGCTAAATATTGTTTTCATAATATCACCGAAATTCAGTTATTGCAAAGGCGAACAATGTTCGCCCCTACGATAATCATATAAATCAAAATATCGCAATAGTGCAATCATCAAATCTTGCTGCTATAACTCAAAATCTGACGCACCACTGTACGACAGATTTTGGAAGGAGGAGCAGTGAAATGAGTGATAAATAACTTTTGATTAAAGTAATAAAAAAGTTATTTTGAGCGATATGAAACTTGCGACGACTTAGCACTGGTCAAATATACCCGGCATAGTATCGTCACGCATTGTATCTTTTTGGTCACGGTTAATTGCGCAAATAATACCTTTCATTGATGCATAGCCGATATTATGACTTACACCGATACCGAAAATATCCTTACCCTGCGGATTTTTAATATGAATGTAACTGATAGCCTTTGAGTCACTGCCGACTGAAATTGCATGCTCGCTGTAATCAACAAATTCATAATTTGAAAGACCTGCGGTATTCATAGCTTCATAG
>CAVLCX010000023.1:0-12076 GCA_963661525.1 bacterium | reverse complement strand
ACTTAAAGCCGAACTTGAAAAGGCTAACAATGAATATAACCAAAAAACGCAAAAAGCTAAAATGCTTCTTGACCTTGAAAAAAATATGGAAGGTTTTTCAGGCGCAGTAAAAGCCGTTATGCGCCAAGCACAAAGTAATGCTCTTTCAGGTATTCACGGGCCGCTGTCACAGCTTATCACTGTTGATAATGAATACAGTGTTGCTGTTGAAGTTGCACTCGGCGCAGCAATGCAAAATATAGTAGTCGGCAATGAAGCAGACGCAAAGCGTGCAATTTATTATCTTAAAAATAACCGTGTCGGCAGGGCAACTTTTCTTCCGATTTCAGCTATAAAGCCAAGAAATCTTGATGAAAAAGACCTTGATGATAATTTGGGCTTTGTTGCAATTGCAAGTGAACTTGTTGATTGCAAAAGTGAGTATAAAAATATTATTTCAAATCTTTTAGGCAGAGTAGTTATAGTTGAAGATATGGACTCGGCAATCGGAATTTCAAAAAGATATTCCAACAGATTTAAAATAGTTACAGTTGACGGGCAGGTTATAAATCCGGGCGGCTCAATGACCGGCGGTTCGCAATCAAAAGGTGCAGGTATTCTTTCAAGGGGAAATATGATTGATGAGCTTAATAAAGAAGCAAAGAAGCTTGAAGAAACCGCACAGCAAATAAAAGCAAAATATAAAACAGCACTTGAAGAAGCAAATTTTGCACTTGCTAATTTGCAGGGTGCGCAAGCCGATTTACAGCAGGCGAAAGAGGAACTTATCAGGGCGCAGGGTGAACATAAGCTTGTTTTAGAAAAATACGAGCATCTTTCATCCCAGCTTTCACTTCTTATCAGTGAAAAAGACAGTGCCAAACAGCGAATTGCCGAATTTGAAAACGAATCAAAATCAAGTGAAAATGAAATCAAAGTAATTGAAAATGAAATTGCGCAAGCAGAAAAGGAGCTTGAAAAAACTTCAGGCAATGCAAGCGAAATAAATGCAAAGCGTGACGAGTACAGGGAAAAAAGCGAAAAGATAAATCTTGAACTCGTTACACTTGTAAAAGATAACGAAACTGCCAAACTTTCTGTTGAAGAACTTAATTTGAGAAAAAATACTCAATCAGACAGAGTCAAAACCATTTGGGATGAAATTAAAGTTATTGAAGAAAGAAATCAGGCACTTCTTATTTCAATTAACGAAATTAAGGCCAATGCAAATGACCTCAGGATTAAGGCAGAGCAGTCAAATAATGATGTAAGTGATCAGATAGCGCAAAGAAACGAACTTGAAAAGCGTACAACCGAACTTCGTGGTGAGGAAAAAATTAAAAATCAGGACAGAGAGAAGCTTTCAGGTTCAATCGTTCGCCTTGATGAAAGAAAAAATGCTATGAAAAAAGAGTATGATGAATTAAACGATATGCTCTTTGAACAGTATGAACTCACCAAGCACGAAGCTGAAGCACTTAATATTCAAATTGATGATATGAGCGAAGCAAAGCGCAGACTTCACGAAATTAAAGTTGCAATTAAAGGCCTCGGCTCAATCAATGTAGGTGCTATTGAGGAATATAAGGAAGTAAGCGAACGCTATACATTCCTTAAAGAGCAAATAGGCGATGTTGAAAAGTCAAAAAATGAACTCATGAAAATAATTGAGGATTTGACTGCTTCAATGAGTGAAAAATTCCTTACCCAGTTTAATAAAATCAATGCCGAATTTAAAGTTTGCTTTGCAGATTTCTTCGGCGGCGGCAAGGGTGAGCTTGTTTTGGAACAGCCGGATAACTGCCTTGAATCTCCTATTGAAATTCGTATTCAGCCACCGGGAAAATCAGTTCAAAACATTAACCTTTTCTCCGGCGGCGAAAAGTCGCTTGCGGCAATGGCACTTTTGTTCAGTGTACTTAAAGTTCAGCCGGCTCCGTTTTGCATTTATGATGAGGTTGAAGCGGCGCTTGATGATGTCAATGTTGAGCGATTTGCAAAATATATGCGTAAGATGACGGATAAAACTCAATTTATTTCAATAACTCATAGGCGTGGCACTATGGAAGAAGCAGATGTTCTTTACGGTGTTACAATGCAGGAAAAGGGTGTATCAAAGCTTATTGAACTTCAAACAGCCGAACTTGCAGCTAAAATGGGGCTTGAATAACATATAATGTAATAAATATAAAGGAAGAAGTAATTATGGGCATTTTTTCTATATTTAAAAAAGGTCTTAAAAAAACAAGAGATGAGGGTATTACAGCCCAGCTTGATGAGGTAATGGATTCTTATGAAAAAATTACACCGGAGTTTTTTGATGACCTTGAGGAAATTCTTATAATGGGCGATGTCGGTATGCCGACTGCCGAAAGAATTATTCGTGATTTAAAAAGTAAAATCGAAAATGACAAGGTTGATGATGTAAGGCAGGTACGCGAAATGATGAAAGATATAGTTTCGGGTATTGTATGGGGTGGCAGCTATTTGCGACTTCGTACAAAGCCGTCTGTTGTTCTTGTAATCGGTGTAAACGGTGTCGGCAAAACTACTACTATCGGCAAGCTTGCTATGAGGCTTAAAGAGCAGGGCAGAAGTGTAATCTTGGGTGCAGCCGATACTTTCCGCGCCGCTGCAATTGAGCAGCTTCAGGTTTGGGCAGACAGAGCGCAGGTAGATTTGATTAAGCACGCCGAGGGTTCAGACCCGGCTTCAGTAGTTTATGATACTATTGCGGCAGGCAAAGCAAGAAACAGTGATGTAATTATTATTGATACAGCAGGCAGGCTTCATAATAAGAAAAATCTTATGGATGAGCTTAATAAAATCAGCAGAGTTATTGAAAGGGAATTGCCTGACGCTTCAAAAGAAATTCTTTTGGTACTTGATGCTACAACAGGTCAAAACGCTGTTAATCAGGCAAAAGATTTCAAAGAAGCTGCGGGTATTACAGGTATAGTTTTAACCAAGCTTGACGGTACTGCCAAGGGCGGCGTGGTTCTTGCTATCAATAATGAGCTTGATGTACCTGTTAAATTTGTAGGTGTAGGCGAAAAGATTGAAGACTTGCAGCCGTTTGATGCAGATGCGTTTGCAGCAGGCCTTTTTGATGCCACAATTCCTGATGATGATAAGGAAATAACTGATTTTATTCAGCACGATGAAGATAATGCAGAAGAAAAAGCAGAGTAAGGGGTGTTAATATGGATTTTATTTTAGCAACAAATAATATGAAAAAGCTTGCAGAAATGCAAAGAATTTTATCCCCGCTCGGTATAAATGTTGTAACAGCAAAAATGCTTGGCGTTACACTTGAAGATGTTGAAGAAGACGGCGAAACATTTGAAGATAATGCAAAGCTTAAAGCAAGAGCGGCTTGCAAGGAAATGAATATGCCGGCTATTGCAGATGATTCGGGACTTTGTGTTGATTATCTTAACGGTGCGCCGGGCATCTTTTCGGCACGCTTTGCAGGCGAACACGGAAATGATGAAAAAAATAATGATCTCCTTTTAGAAAAGCTTGACGGTGTACCGCTTGAAAAAAGAACAGCGCATTATGTTTGTGCAATTTGCTGTACTTTTCCTGACGGGCGTGAAATTGTTGTCAGGGGCGAATGCGGCGGTGTTATCGGCTTTGAAAGGGACGGTAATGAGGGATTTGGATATGACCCTCTGTTTTTGGTTGACGGCAAAGCTTTCGGCAGATATACAGCAGAGGAAAAAGATAAAATCAGCCATAGAGGTAACGCACTTCGCTTATTAGCAAAAGAATTGGAGAAAATTATATGACATCTAAAGAAAGAGCAGCTTTAAGAGCAAAAGCTAACGGGCTTGAACCGATTATTCAGCTTGGTAAAGAGGGTATAAGCAAAAATTTGCTTACCCAAATTGATGATACACTTGATACCAGAGAACTTATTAAAATAAGAGTTCACCTTGAATCTGCGCCTGAAACACCAAAGGAACTTGCACAAAAGCTTGCAACTTCGCTCGGTGCCGATGTTATTCAGGTTATAGGCGGAATTATCGTTCTTTACCGTGAAATTGATGAAGAACGCATTGCCGAAAAGAAGAAAAAAAGAGGTTCAGGCACAGCAAAGGCAACAGCTAAAAAGAAAGTAAAGATTAAGGGTAAAAGACAGCGCCAAAGAGAAAAGGAAGCTAAAAACCCTTACGCAAAATATGACAGACCTAAATATTATGGCAGAAAAGCTTAAAATCGGAATTTTCGGCGGTGCGTTTAATCCTGTTCATAACGGGCATTTGAATTTGGCAAAGCATTATCTTGATGTACTTGGGCTTGATAAGATTTTGTTTATACCGACTAATATACCGCCGCATAAATCAAACGAAGATTTTGCTGGCAGGGAAGACAGATTTAATATGCTTTGGCTTGCAATAAAACCGTATGATAAATTTGAAGTATCGGATATTGAATTTAAGCGTGAGGGCAAAAGTTATACTTATGATACTTTGCTTGAACTGAAAAAAATATATGAAGATGCAGAGTTTTACCTTATAATCGGGGCAGACCAATTGCTTCATTTTGACAAATGGTATAAGTATAAAGAAATTCTTGCACTTGTAACTCTTTGCACAAGTGCAAGGGAAAATGAAGCTGAAAAAGCTCAGATAATTGATTTTGCGTCAAGCTTAAAAGGGCTTGATATAAATAAATTCAAGCTTTTGACTTCACCTGTATTAAAGGTGAGTTCAAGTGAAATAAGAAATAAAATAAAATTGGGTGAGGATTTTTCAAATCTTGTGCCTGAAAAAGTCTATGATTATATAATAAAGAGGCGAATTTATAATGTATGATACCGAAAAATATGCAAAAATTTTGAAAGATACATTATCTGATAGGCGATTTTATCATTCGCTTTGCGTATCACAAAGTGCTGTTAAACTTGCAAAGCGCTACGGTGTGGATGAAGAAAAAGCCGAGGTTGCAGGGCTTTTGCACGATATTACAAAAGAAACCGATAAAGCCACTCAACTTGAAATAATTAAAAATAACGGTATTGAACTTCATAGTTTTGATAAAAAGAGTGATAAATTTTTGCACCAAGCATCAGGTGCGGGAATGGCAATTAAGCTTGGTATTGATGATATGGATATTATAAATTCTATAAGGTATCATACCACTGGCAAGGCAAATATGACTATGCTTGAGCAGATTGTATATCTTGCCGATTTTATTTCAGCCGATAGGGATTATCCCGATGTAGATGTTATCAGAAAAGAAACGGAAAAGGGTATTGAACACGGTTTGCTTTACGGCACTGCTTATACAATTAAGTCGGTGGCAAAAAGGCAAATACCGCTTCATCCTTTGACTGTTGAAGCATATAATTGGATACTTGATGAGTATTTTAAATAGAAAGGGTGAAGGTATGCAGGCACTTAATATTGTAAAAACAGCAGTTAAAGCTATTGACAGTAAGAAAGGTGAGGATATTGAAGTAATCGGTATTACCGATTTAACTGTTCTTACCGATTATTTTGTAATTGCCACAGCAACAAGCTCAACTCAAATTAAAGCTATGGCTGATGAGGTTGAATATAAGCTTGATGAACTCGGTGTTGAACCGCATCATATAGAAGGCAGAAACACAAATTGGGTTTGCCTTGATTACAATTCGGTTGTTATTCATATTTTCCACAAGCAACAGCGTGAATTTTATTCACTTGAGCGTTTATGGGAAGATGGCGAAGTATTAGATACAGCAAAATTATTGGAGGATTAAAATAATGGAGTATAATTTTAAAGAGATTGAAGCCAAATGGCAAAATGTTTGGTACACTCAAAACACATTCGCAGCAAAGCAGGATTTTTCACTTCCTAAATATTACTGCCTTGTTGAATTCCCTTATCCGTCAGGTCAGGGACTTCATGTAGGCCACCCAAGGTCTTATACAGCACTTGATATAGTTGCCCGTAAAAAAAGACTTCAGGGATATAATGTTCTTTATCCTATGGGTTGGGATGCTTTCGGTCTTCCGACTGAAAACTTTGCAATTAAAAATCATATTCATCCCGAAGAAGTAACAAAGCAAAATGTTGCAAGATTTAAGCAGCAGCTTCAGTCACTCGGCTTTTCGTTTGACTGGACGAGGGAAATCAACACCACCGACCCAAGCTATTATAAGTGGACACAGTGGATTTTCCTTCAACTTTTCAAAAAAGGACTTGCTTATAAAAAAGAAATGGCTGTAAACTGGTGTACTTCTTGCAAATGCGTGCTTGCAAACGAGGAAGTTGTAAACGGTGTATGTGAGCGTTGCGGCAGTGAAGTTATCAGAAAGAACCAAAGCCAGTGGATGCTTAAAATTACCGAATATGCACAAAGGCTTGTTGATGACCTTGATGACCTTGATTTTATTGACAGAGTTAAGGTTCAGCAGAAAAACTGGATTGGCCGTTCAACCGGTGCAGAAGTTGATTTCGGCACAACTTTGGGTGATACTTTAACTGTATATACTACCCGTCCTGATACTCTTTTCGGTGCAACATATATGGTTATTTCACCTGAACACCCGCTTATTGAAAAGTGGGCAGATAAGCTTAAAAATATTGATGAAGTTCGTGCTTACCAGCAGGAAGCTGCACATAAGTCAGACTTTGAAAGAACTGAACTTAATAAGGATAAAACAGGTGTTAAGCTTGACGGTGTAATGGGTATCAACCCTGTAAACGATACTGAAATTCCTATCTTTATTTCAGACTATGTACTTACATCTTACGGTACAGGTGCAATTATGGCAGTTCCTGCACACGATACTCGTGACTGGGAATTTGCAAAGAAATTTGATTTACCTATTATTGAAGTTGTTGCAGGTTCAAAAGTCGGTGTTGAAAACGAAGCATTTACAGACTGTGCAACAGGCAAGCTTGTTAATTCATCATTCCTTACGGGTATGACAGTTGAAGAAGCCAAAAAAGCTATTACCGAATGGCTTACTAAAGAGGGCAAAGGCCACCAAAAAGTAAACTTCAAGCTTCGTGACTGGGTATTTTCACGCCAAAGATATTGGGGTGAACCTATACCTATCATTAAGTGTGACGATTGCGGATATGTTCCTGTTCCTGAAAGTGAACTTCCTTTAAGACTTCCTATGGTAGATTCATATGAGCCTACCGATACCGGTGAATCACCGCTTGCAAAAATGACAGATTGGGTTAACACCACTTGCCCTTGCTGCGGAAAGCCTGCTAAAAGGGAAACAGATACAATGCCGCAATGGGCAGGTTCATCTTGGTATTTCTTAAGATATATGGACCCGCACAATGATAAAGAACTTGTTTCAAAAGAAGCGGCAGAATATTGGAGCCCGGTAGATTGGTATAACGGCGGTATGGAGCATACTACTTTGCACCTTCTCTATTCTCGTTTCTGGCATAAATTCCTTTATGACATCGGTGTTGTTCCTACTAAAGAGCCATATCAAAAGCGTACATCGCACGGTATGATTCTCGGTCAAAACGGTGAAAAGATGTCAAAGTCAAGGGGCAATGTTGTTAACCCGGATGAAATTGTTGACCAATACGGTGCAGATACAATGCGCCTTTATGAAATGTTTATCGGTGACTTTGAAAAGGCTGCACCTTGGAACAGTGATTCTATCAAGGGTTGTAAGAGATTTATTGAACGTTTCTGGAATTTGCAGGAAATCGTTAAAGACGGTGATGAATATTCACCTGAACTTGAAGCTCTTATGCATAAAACAATTAAAAAGGTTACAGAAGATATTGATAATCTTAAGTGCAATACAGCTATTGCATCAATGATGACTCTTGTAAACGAAATGTATTCAAAGGGTGTTAATAAAGCTGAACTTCGTGATTTAACTATCATTCTTAACCCGTTTGCACCTCATGTTACAGAGGAGATGTGGGAAATAATGAACTTCGGCGGTGCTGTACACGAAGCAAAGTGGCCTGAATTTGACGATGAAAAGACTAAAGAAAACAGTGTTGAAATCGCGCTTCAGGTTAAAGGTAAGGTTCGTTCACGAATTGTTGTTCCGATTGATATAAGCAAGGAAGATGCAATTGAACTTGCCAAAAAAGATGAAAAAATTGCCGCTGAAATTGCAGGCAAAGAAATCAAGAAAGAAATTTATGTTCCGGGCAAGCTTGTAAATATTGTTGCAATATAATTGGCAAGTGCCTTTTGAGGTGATATTATGCCTAAGAAAAAAATATATACAGTCGCAACTTCACACCTTGATACGGTGTGGAGTTGGGATTTTGAAACTACTGTCAGCCAATATATTTATAATACTTTAGTTGATAATTTTAAGCTTTTTGAAAAATATCCTACATATAAATTTTCTTTTGAAGGTTCATATCGCTATGAACTAATGGAAGAATATTATCCTGAACTTTTTGATAAAATGAAGGATTATATTGCAAAGGGAAGGTGGAATGTCTGCGGCTCTGCATTTGAAAACGGGGATACAAATATTCCGTCACCCGAAGCACTTTTCAGAAATATACTTTTCGGCAATTCCTATTTTGATGAAAAATTCGGCAAAAGAAGTGTTGATATTTATCTGCCGGATTGCTTCGGTTTCGGCTGGGCGCTTCCTGCCATTGAACGCCATTCAAACCTTATGGGATTTACTACCCAAAAGCTTGCTTGGGGCAGTGCATACGGTACTCCGTTTGATATAGGCAAATGGCAGGGTGTTGACTCAAGCGAGGTTTATGCAAGTATTAACCCGCATTCTTATTATTATACTCTTACGAAGCTTCGTGATTGGGATTTTGTTCTCAATAAATTTAAAGAGAATGAAAAGTATGACCTTAACGATACATATATTTTTCACGGTATAGGTGACAGGGGCGGCGCACCTGATGAAAAGAGCGTTGCTTTTGTTGAAGAAGAAATCAAGAAAAATGATGAAAGTGATATTGAAGTAATTGCGGCAAGTGCAGATGAAATATATCACGATATAGAAAATAATTATACCGACGAGCAAAAGGCTAAACTTCCGGTTTGGAAAAATGAATTTGTAATGCAAAATCACGGTGTAGGCGGTTATACATCGCGTGCAATCGGCAAGCGCTGGAACAGAAGATGTGAAGAACTTGCGGATATAAGTGAACGCGCAGGTGTTATTTCATCATATCTCGGCTTAACCGATTATAACCAAAATGCAATTAACCGTTCCTGGAAACGCTTTATCGCACATCAGTTTCATGATGATATGCCGGGTACAAGCTGCCAAAGGGTATATAAGCGTTCATGGAATGATTATGCGGTTTCAATGAATCAGTTTACAAATGAACTTGAAGCTTCAATGTCGCCTGTTTCATCACTTATGAAAACAGATTTTTGCTCCGGTATTCCTGTAATGGTGTATAACCCTGTGGAAGCGGATAGGCGCGGTGCTGTAACACTTCGCCTTGATGATGTTTCATCTTCTTATGTAAGGGTTTATGATGAAAAGGGCAGAGAAATCAAAAGCCAGGTAACTCCGCTTGAAAACGGAGTGCTTGAACTTGTTTTTGTTGCCGATGTTAAAAGCCTCGGTACAAGGGTATATGATGTTCGCCCGAGTGACAGACCTTGCTGTGTTAAAAGTGAAATTTCAATCAATTCCGATAACGCAATGGAAAATCAAAAGTATATTGTTACTCTCAACCGAAAGGGCAATATATCATCAATTCTTGATAAAGAGCTTGATGAAAAAGAAATACTTAAAGAGCCTATTACTCTCGGCTTATTCAATTACACCGGTTCAAAGGAATGGCCTGCGTGGGAAATGAATTTTAAAGAAGCAAATAAAGATGCAGACCGTATTCCTAATGTAGTAACCGTAACTGTATTGGAGCAAGGCCCTGCCAGAGTATCGTTTAAAGTTGTTCAAAGTGACAGAAGAAGTACATTTACTAATATTATCGCCCTTACAGACGGATGTGATATAGTAGAAGTATATTCTGAAATTGAATGGCAGAATTTGAGAACTCTTGCAAAAAATAAGTTTTCTTTCACGGCAGAAAATGAAAAAGCTACTTTTGATTTGGGACTCGGCGCAATTGAGCGCGGAAATATGAGCGAAAAACTTTTTGAAGTTCCTGCTCAAAAATGGGTGGATTTAACAGATAAAAGCGGAGAGTTCGGCGTTTCTGTTTTAAGTGAATGTAAATACGGTTGGGATAAGTATAAGGATAATACACTTCGCCTTACAGCAATTCACACCCCTAAGCGCAATTATCGCATTGATTCAATGCAGTCATTTATGGATTTGGGGCTTAACAGATATTCATTCGCAATTTTCAGCCATAAGGGCAAAGCACAGGCTAAAACCCAGCTTGAAGCAAGAAAATTTGTAACCCCTATGACTGCTTATGTAACAACTAAACACCAAGGCAAACTAAAAAATGAATATTCATTCGGCTCTGTTTCAAGTAATGATGTAATTATCCGTGCAATCAAAAAGGCAGAAAAGAGCGATGAAATTATAGTCCGCCTTAATGAAGGTGCAAACAGCGAGGTTGAAAACTTTACATTAACTTTGGGTGAGGGCATTCAATCTGCCAGAGAAATTTATGCAAGTGAAGAAGAAAAGGGCAGTGCTGTTGTTGAAAACGGAAAGCTTGTTACAAGCTTTAAGCCTTATGAAATCAAAAGCTTTGCACTTAAATTGAAGCCGTGCAGTATTGATTCACTTAAAACAGAAAGTGTACCTGTTTTGCTTAATTATGATAAAAATATTATCACAAAAAAAGGCGAAAAAGGTGATTTTGAATATACAATTCCAAGCACCCTTGTACCTGATGAAATTATGGCAAACGGTACTTTGTTTAAATTAAATAAGGGTGATAAAAACGCTCTCATTTGCCAAGGTCAAAAAATTAAGCTTGGCGGTAATTCAAATAAGCTTGTTTTACTTTGCGCTTCAATGGCAGGGGATAAAAAGGCTGAATTTATACTTGGAAGCAAAAAGGAAGAAAAAACAGTTCTTTCGGCATTTGAACGCTTTGCCGCTTGGGATTTATATGATTTCGGCGAAACGGCTTATATCAAATCGGGTAAAATCGGCTATGAATTCACACACTGCCATAAAGACGGAGAAGTTCAGTTTGCAAAGCAGATGTACTTTTTCCTTGTGGAATTTGAACTTGGCGGTGAAAGTGAAATTACTTTGCCTAATGATTCGGATATTGTAATTTTATCTGCAAGTGAGGTTAGCGCACCGTACGGTAAGCTTGTAAGCCCGACTTATGACGAGGTTGAAAAAAGACCGTTTACTTTTAAACTTAATTTAAAAGAAAAAATTCAGTATGCATATAATAAGTGCGTTTGGCAGCTTCACGATAAAGATAATTTTATCAAAGATAACAATAAGGGCAAGGATTACTGATAAGGGGAAATACTATGGCTAATAATTTTGAAAAAAACTGGACAACTAATAATAACAATTATCCGCTTGACAGCAAAGAGGTTGAAAGATACCTTTCTGTTAAACCAAGTGAAAATCAACTTACTCTTGTTGACAAGCCATTTTATACCTTTATGCATTTTGGTATGAATACCGCTACCGACAGGGAGTGGGGCGCAGGTGTTGAAAAAGCATCTGATTTTACTATCAAATCAATCAACGCAAAGCAGTGGGTTGATACTGCAAAGCAGGCAGGTGCAACAGGCGTAATCCTTACTTGTAAGCACCACGACGGTTTCTGCCTTTGGCCAAGTGAATACACAGATTTTTGCGTTAAAAATTCATCATATAACGGTGATATTGTAAAAGAAGTATCAGATGAATGTCATAAGCAGGGTATGGATTTCGGCGTTTATCTTTCCCCTTGGGATATGCACGATGAACGCTATGGTACAGATGCGTATAATGATTATTTTTGCAATCAGCTTACAGAACTTCTTACTAATTACGGTGAAATTTTTGAAGTTTGGTTTGACGGCGCAAAAGGTTCAAATGCTAAAAAATTTGAATACGATTGGCAAAGATATTATGACCTTATCCATAAACTTCAGCCAAAAGCTAATATTGCTATTTGCGGCCCTGATATTCGCTGGGTAGGTAATGAGGGCGGCAAGTCAAGAAAGAGTGAATACAGTGTAGTTCCT
>CAVLCX010000022.1:11080-12268 GCA_963661525.1 bacterium | reverse complement strand
AAGTTGACGGGTTGAACCTGTCAAGTTTTAATGCACATCTCGTGCGTGTTATACTTTATCATAAGTTAAACAAAATGTCAAGCAAATATTTCAATTTATAATAGAGTAATTTGTTACATACAATATTATAGGTGATAAAATGAGTAAAACATTATTAAAACTTGACATTATCGGTTTTGTGTTTGTATGCGTTATCGGTACGCTTGCACATTTCTTTTTTGAATGGAGCGGCAACAACACTGCTGTGGGCTTATTTTGCCCCATTAACGAAAGTCCGTGGGAACATTTAAAATTGATTTTCTTTCCTTATTTAATATGGACGGTCACTCAATATTTTATAATGGATAAAGCAAAAAATGTTTTCCCTGCAAAATTTATAGGTGTGTTTACAGGAATGGCAATAACACTTTCATTTTTCTACACCTACACAGGCATAATCGGTAAAAACATTGATTTAGTAAATATTGCATCATTTTTTATCGGTGTATTTTGCGCATTTGCAGTAGATTACATCATTATTAAAAGTGACAAATTGCAAAGCGTGAGCGCAAATATCATTTCAATTATATTTTTTGCCGTTTGCGGCGCGATGTTTATTTTGTTTACCTTTGCGCCGCCTATTATTCCGCTTTTTAAAGACCCTATTACTTCAAGCTACGGGATATAAGCATATCTGCTTCCTTTATTTTTCTGCCGACATCTTCAATTCTGTGTGCATCAGAGCCGGTTGAAAATTTAACGCCGTTTTTAACCGCAAAGTCAAAAAATTCTTTATTAACTCCCAATCCTTTTGATGTATTCATTTCAAGGCACATATTATGTTTTTTTATATTTTTGCACAATCTGTCATACTCATCACTCAAATCAAAGGAAGGGTAAATATTATGGCAGGTTATTAAATCGGGATGTGCTATAATATCAAATATATCACTTTGAACAAGTGAGTTTTCAAGTTCAAAATAGCGAATATAAATTTCATCTGTATCACGCCCGAGCCACTGATACTTTCGCTGGTTAAAAGTCCAATTATCAACCCAATGAACCGAGCCTAAAAGATAATCAAAAAAGCCGTCGCTTACAAGTTCGCTTATTAAATTTGAATATTGCTCAAACCAGCAAACTTCAAGCCCAAAACTAACCTTTACGGGATAGTTTTTTAAGCGCACTTTGCTTGCAAGTTCCTTGAAT
>CAVLCX010000022.1:0-11070 GCA_963661525.1 bacterium | reverse complement strand
ATGTTCAAGCAGGCAAATTTCATCAAGTTCCATTTGCTGCGCTTTTGAAATGAACTTTTCAATCCATTCTAAAGTATAAGGTCCTCTTTCAATATGAATATGTAAATCTTTTAACATAGCAACACACCACAAATTAAAATAAAAAAGAGACTCAGCGAGTCTCAAAATTTTGGATATAAAAAAAGATAGAGGCGGTAAGCATCTCTCATCGGGGTCCCCGAAAAGCGCAGCTTTTTGGGGAAAGGAGAAAGGAACGCAGTGTTTTTTATGAATTTTACAAAAAATTCATTCAAACACGAAGTTTCTTTCGACGCAGCTGATAACCGGACTTGAAAAGAACCCACTCGCTGCAAAACAGTCCCCCGGACTGTTTTTTTCCAAATTCTTTGCTCTCTTTGTTCGCAGAATTTGGAGCCTCGTGTCACCGGTTCAAGTCATACGCTTACTTTATAAATAAAAAAAGACAGAGGCGGTAAGCATCTCTGTCCTTGGAGCTGATAACCGGACTTGAACCGGTGACCTCATCCTTACCAAGGATGTGCTCTACCACCTGAGCCATATCAGCAAAAATGGCGACCCGGAACGGGCTCGAACCGTCGACCTCTAGCGTGACAGGCTAGCGTTCTAACCAACTGAACTACCGGGCCATTGCGAAATGTATTATATAGTATGTTTGCCGCAATGTCAAGACTTATTTAATATTTTCCTAAAAAAATCAGAGTGCGATTTAAAACACACTCTGATTTTTTATATCATTACTTAATAAAAAGCTTATCTTTATCGTGTTCCCAAATACATATCCATCCGCTTGGGATACGCGCCCACAAATTGCCTGTTGAAATCAACTTGGTTTCAAGCACGGAAACAGCAGTACCCGCCTTTAAATAAGCATTATCATCCGCCTTTTGTGAAGTTGCGGATTTTTTTGCATTTTTGGTAATTTCTTTAACCTTTTTTCTGCCCGAGCTTGCCCCGGCAGAATTATAAATACCACGCACATTGGTTAAAGAATAATCACCGAGTGAAACATCGGGTGCGGCAAAAAGCAACTTTATATTTTTAGGGCGCAGTACACCGTAAAGTGCAAAATAAGTATGTTTCACCTTTTGCATTTCTTTTTTATTCCAATTGCTGTCATAAGAATAAAAAGTATTTGTATCGCCCTCACCCGTGGCAATGGCGATATGACCGTAATTATTTTTAGTTGAAATATCACCGCTCCAAACTAAAATATCACCCTTTTGAGGTACAAATTCAGGTGTATTTTTAACTTTAGTAAAATTTTCCTTCATAATTTTATGCAAGTCAAAATCGAGCCAATAATCCCTTGCATTTCCCCACGCACCTGCACGAATACCGAATACATTATATAAATACAGCTTCGCAAGGTCTACGCACTGAACTCCGCTTACTCCGTCATAATCAACAGCTTTGCCGATAAATCTTTTAACAAACGAATCAAATGTCATTATTTTTTCCCTCCAAATTCATTACTGCCGCCAATCCTGCAGATACAGCTGAAACTCCAAGGCCCACAAGTGCGGTTTTAAGCACCTGCTTTGACGCTGAAAAATCAATTGCAACGATATTAACGGCTGCATAACCGATTGCTGTTTGAATAAAAGTTCTGATTGCTTTATTTATAGTTTGCTGTGTACATTTCATATGTTTTTGCCTCCCTTTTCCAAGTCATCTATTCTATGATTTATAACCTTGATTTGTTCCTCAACAACAGGTATACGGCTTGCAAAATTATTATGCTTATCAACCTTTCGCTCAAGCTGTTCAAGGCGAAAAGATGTAAGCTTGGATGAGGTTAAAATACCGCCGAATGTGCCGATAACCGTTCCGAGCATTGAAACCAAAGATATTAAAACTTCTTTGCTGATAAAAATTTTCCTTTCTGAATATTTTTCGGGTGGCTTTGGGTGGCGCAGGAGTAACCTGCTAATTTGCCAATATTATACGAAATGCAGATTTTTGCAAGTGTAAGTACAATAATTGTCACTACATAAAAATTTTTTCAAAATATGCGTATTATGCGTTTTGTGCGTATATTTATTCATTTTGATGTATATTTATAACAAAGTATTGACATTACAAAATCACTGTGTATAATAAATAAGATAGAAAATAATTAACGGAGATAATGTATAAAAATGAAAAGAATATTCATTGACGGAAAAGACGGAACTACCGGACTTAAAATTTATCAACGATTTGAAAACAGAGATGATATTGAGCTTTTGCTTATCGACCCTGAAAAAAGGAAAGACGCAAAAGAGCGAGCAAAGATGATTAACGAAAGTGACATTACTTTTCTCTGTCTTCCCGACGCGGCATCAATAGAAGCGGTTTCGCTTGTAGAAAATGACAAAGTAAAAATAATCGACACTTCAACAGCGCACAGAACTTTGCCTGAATGGGCTTACGGTTTTGCCGAGCTTTCAAATGAATTCAGGCATAAAATAGAAACAAGCAACAGAATTGCAGTTCCGGGTTGCTATGCAAGCGGATTTAATTCGATTGTGTACCCGCTTATTCACAGTAATTTTATTTCAAATGATTATGACATTGTTTGTTTTGCCATGAGCGGATATACCGGTGCAGGAAAAAAAGGTATTGCACAATATGACGATGCAAACAGAGATAAAGAGCTTGACTCACCGCGAGTTTATGCATTAAGCCAGCAACACAAGCATCTTAAAGAAATGAAAGCAATATCGAACCTTGCAAAAGAGCCGATATTTACACCTATCATATGCGATTACCCACAGGGTATGCTTGTTAACATACCGCTTTACACAAGCAAGATGAATAAGAAATATACAAAAGAAGATATATATGAGATGTTTAAAGAGCATTATGACGGAAACAACATTGTTAAAGTAAGGCCACTTGGTTACAGCGAGGCTATGATTGGCTCTAACAACTTTGCAAACCGTGATGATATGGAAATTGAGATTAACGGTAATGATGAAAGAATTATTATCACATCCCGATTTGATAATTTAGGCAAGGGCGCATCCGGTGCGGCAATCCAGTGCCTTAATATCGCAATAGGAATTAACGAAAAAACAGGTCTTAATATAGGAGAATAGCAAAATATGAAATATGTAGACGGCGGAATATGTGCGGCAAAAGGGTTTAAAGCAAGCGGCACATACTGCGGAATAAAAAAACCAAATGTTGAAAACTTTGACCCAAATGTAAAACACAAAAACGATATTTGCCTTTTTACAAGTGATGTAATATGCAATGCGGCGGCAGTTTACACCCAAAACAAAGTGAAGGGTGCGCCTATTCTTGTAACAAAAGCAAATTTGGAAAAAAGCGGAAATAAAGCAATTGCAGTAATTGCAAATTCAAAAAATGCAAACACCTGCAATGCAGACGGAGTAGAAAAAGCTGATAAAATGTGTGAGCTTGTTGCAAGCGAGCTTAACATACCTAAAGAGCAGGTTATCGTAGCTTCAACAGGTGTTATAGGCCAAGTATTACCTATTGAACCTATAATCAAAGCTGTTCCCATTCTTGCAAAGGAACTTGATTACGGTAAAAACGAAGAAGCTTCAACCGCAATTATGACAACAGACACGATTAAAAAGGAATATGCGGTTGAATTTGAAATTGACGGTGTTAAATGCACACTCGGTGGTATGGCTAAAGGTTCGGGTATGATTCATCCGAATATGGCAACAACACTTAATTTCATTACAAGCGACTGTGCCATTTCAGCAGAAATGCTGCAAAAAGCATTGAGTAAAATAGTTAAAGTTACATATAACTGCCTTTCGGTTGACGGTGACACATCTACAAACGATATGGTCAGCCTTATGGCAAACGGACTTGCAGGCAATAAAGAAATAACCGAGGAAGGAACAGCGTTTGATACCTTCAAGCAGGCACTTTATGAAGTAATGGCAAATCTTACAAGAATGCTTGCGAAAGACGGCGAAGGCGCAAGCAAATTGCTTGAATGTATTTGCACCGGCGCACCGGATAAAGATACTGCAATAACAGTAGCAAAAAGCGTTGTATGCTCTTCCCTTTTCAAAGCTGCAATGTTCGGTGAAGATGCAAACTGGGGCCGTGTTCTTTGCGCAATAGGTTATGCCGACGCCGATTTTGATATTAACAAAGTTGATGTTGATTTAAGAAGTGAATACGGAACAGTTGAAGTATGCAAAAACGGTTCCGGCATTGAATTCAGCGAAGATAAGGCTTCAAAGGTGCTTTCAAGTGATGAAATATATATTGACATAAATCTTAACCAAGGAAACGAAAATGCAACCGCGTGGGGTTGTGATTTGACTTACGATTATGTTAAGATTAACGGTGATTACCGTACCTGATAAATGTAGTTATTCAGATACATTTAATAGTCAAATCACAACACGAGGCTCCAAATTTTGCGAACAAAGCGAGCAAAAAATTTGGAAAAATAAACAGTCCGGGGGACTGTTTATTAGCGAGTGAGTATAGTTAACTTATGATTATGTTAAGATTAACGGTGATTACCGTACCTGATAAATGTAGTTATTCAGATACATTTAATAGTCAAATCACAACACGAGGCTCCAAATTTTGCGAACAAAGCGAGCAAAAAATTTGGAAAAATAAACAGTCCGGGGGACTGTTTATTAGCGAGTGAGTATAGTTAACTTATGATTATGTTAAGATTAACGGTGATTACCGTACCTGATAAATGTAGTTATTCAGATACATTTAATAGTCAAATCACAACAGGCGACCAATGGTCGCCCCTACGAAAATACAATAAACAAAAGTTTGTGACAATGCAATTGCCCTACGGTGCAAAAATCAGCACACAACCGAATAATAATTTTTTAAGCGACAAATAAAAGGAATACATACTATGAACGATAACATTAACAATGCGCAAAAAGCCGAGATAATTGCTCACGCTTTGCCGCATATTCAAAAATACCGAAAGAAAACAGTAGTAGTTAAATACGGCGGAAACGCTATGATTAACGATGAATTAAAAGAAGCTGTAATGCGTGACCTTGTACTTTTAACCACAGTCGGAATCAAGGTGGTACTTGTTCACGGGGGTGGCCCTGCAATTAACAAAACTCTTGAAAAAATGCAAATTGAAAGCAAATTTGAAAACGGATTGAGAGTTACCGATAAAGACACTGTTGATGTAGTACAAATGGTGCTTGCAGGTAAGGTTAACAAAGACCTTGTTTGCCAAATCGGAAATATGGGCGGACACGCAATCGGGCTTTCCGGTATGGACGGAAATATGATGAAATGCGAAGCGCTTGATGATTGCCACGGATTTGTAGGCGAAATCAAAGAAGTAAATATTGAAGTTATTGAAGAGGTTTTAAACCATAATTTTATTCCTGTAATTTCAACAATAGGATATGATGAAAAAGGCAACTGCTACAACATAAATGCAGATACTGCCGCAGCCGCAATTGCAGGTGCGCTCAAGGCCGAAGCACTTGTATCAATGACTGACATTGTAGGCCTTTTAAGAGATAAAGACGATGATTCAACACTTATTCACAAAGTGTATATTTCAGATACACCTGCATTGATTGCCGAGGGAATAATCAGCGGCGGTATGATACCGAAAATTGATTCAATGACACAAGCACTGCGTGAGGGTGTAAAAAAAGCATTTATAATTGACGGACGAGTTCCCCATTCTATTTTAATGGAGCTTTTAACTGATGAAGGTATGGGAACAATGTTCAGAAGCAGATAAAGAGGATGAAAAATGGAAACAAAAGAATTAGATAACGAATACATTGCCCATTCATACGGCAGATTTAATACCGCTTTAAGCAAAGGCAAAGGTTCAACCGTATATGACGAAAGCGGAAAAGAATATATTGATTTCGGCTCGGGAATCGGTGTAACAGCATTTGGCTTATGTGACAATGAATGGAAAGCGGCAGTTGAAATGCAGCTTGATAAAATGCAGCATGTAAGTAACCTATACTACACCGAGCCTTGCGCAAAACTTGCAAAAATACTGTGTGACAAAACAGATATGAAAAAAGTATTTTTTGCTAACAGCGGTGCAGAAGCAAATGAGGGTGCAATCAAATTTGCAAGAAAATACTCTTACGACAAATACGGTGAAGGCAGAAGCACAATAATCACGCTTGTTAATTCATTTCACGGAAGAACTATAACAACACTTGCTGCAACGGGGCAAGATACTTTTCACACTGTATTCGGCCCATTTACACCCGGCTTTAAATATTGCCCTGCAAATGATATTGAAAAGCTGAATGAAATGGCGACAGATGATGTATGCGCAATTATGTTTGAATGTGTACAGGGTGAAGGCGGAGTAAATAACCTTGATTATGACTTTGTAAAAGCTATTGAAAAGCTTGCAAATGAAAAAGATATACTTATGGTTGTGGACGAAGTACAAACAGGAAACGGAAGAACGGGAAGATATTTTGCATACGAAAACTTTGATATTAAGCCTGATATTGTATCAACTGCAAAGGGACTTGCAGGCGGACTTCCTATGGGGGCTGTACTTTTCGGTGATAAGTTGAAAGACACCGTTACCCCGGGTTCACACGGTTCAACCTTCGGCGGCAACCCTGTTTGCGCCGCAGGTGCAATATCAATTGTTTCAAGAATTGATGATGAATTTTTAAAATCGGTAAGAGAAAAAAGCGAATACATTAAAAAGTATTTGATGAATATAAAAGGTGTAAAATCCGTATCGGGTATGGGACTTATGCTTGGCGTGGAAATTGAAAAAGACGCAAAAGAAGTTGCAAACGAATGCCTTGAAAACGGATTGCTTGTATTAACCGCAAAAACAAAAATAAGGCTTCTTCCTGCTCTTAACATCAGCTTTTGTGAGCTTGAAAGAGGTTTAAAAATATTAAAAGAGGTAATTGAAAAATGAAACATTTATTAAAGCTTAAAGATTTAGACCAGCGCGAAATATTAGATATTTTAAATCTTGCAGACCAGCTTAAATACGAAACAAAGCATGGAATTGAACATCATCACCTTAAAGGTAAAACACTCGGTATGATTTTTCAAAAAAGTTCTACAAGAACAAGAGTAAGCTTTGAAACAGGAATGTATCAGCTCGGCGGTCAGGCGCTTTTCCTTTCAAACAGGGATTTGCAAATCGGCAGGGGTGAACCTGTTGAAGATACTGCAAGAGTTCTTTCCCGTTACCTTGACGGTATTATGATTAGAACCTTTGAGCAAAAGGAAGTTGAAGACCTTGCCAAATACGGTTCAATTCCTATCATTAACGGTTTAACAGACTATTGCCACCCTTGCCAAGTGCTTGCAGACCTTATGACTATAAGAGAATACAAAAAGAGCTTTGACGGACTTAAATTCTGCTTTATCGGTGACGGAAACAATATGGCAAACAGCCTTATTGTAGGTGCTGTTACAATGGGTATGAGCTGTGCAATTGCCTGCCCTGACGATTACAAGCCGGACGCTGAAATTATGAAATGGGCTGAAGAAAACGGTGACTTTATGTGTTCAAGTGATATTCTTGAATGTGCAAAGGATGCCGATGTAATTTATACTGATGTATGGGCATCAATGGGCCAGGAAGAAGAAAAGGCTGAAAGAGAAAAAGTATTTAAAAACTTCCAAATTAACGATGAAGTTATGGCTGTTGCAAAGGATGACGCTATGGTACTCCACTGCCTGCCGGCACACAGGGAAGAAGAAATTACCGCTAAAGTATTTGAAGAACATGCAAATGAAATATTTGATGAAGCAGAAAACAGACTTCACGCACAAAAAGCAGTTCTCGTTAAATTATTAGGATAAGATTAGAAAATATGGAAGAAAATAAAATTTACATATGCCTTGAAAACGGTGATGTTTTTGAAGGAAAAAGTTTCGGAGCAAAGGGCGAAGTTACCGGCGAGCTTGTATTTACAACCGGCATGGGCGGATATATTGAAACATTGACCGACCCAAGTTATTTCGGCCAAATTGTAATGCAGACTTTTCCGCTTATAGGTAATTACGGATTTATTGAGGAAGACAAGGAAAGCGAAAAATCCTTTGTATCTGCATATATAGTTCGTGAATGGTGCGAAGAACCGTCTAATTTCAGATGTGAAAAAGGACTTGATGACTATTTAAAAGAAAACAACATTATCGGTGTATACGGCGTAGACACAAGAGAAATAACAAAAACTATCAGAGAAACCGGTGTTATGAATGCAATCATCACATCAAACCCGGCAACTGTTGATTATGATAAATTACAGGCTTACGAAGTCAAAGACGCAGTTAAATCCGTATCTTGCAAGAAGCCTTATATGAGTGCGTCACAAGAGCATAAATACAATGTTGTTCTTATCGACTACGGAACAAAGAAAAATATAATAAGAGAGCTTAATAAAAGGGACTGCAATGTTGCAGTAGTACCTTATAACACAAAAGCTCAAGATATTTTATCTTTAAATCCTGACGGAATTATGCTTTCAAACGGCCCGGGTGACCCGAAAGAAAATATTGAAGCAATTGAAGAATTAAAGAAGCTTATTGGCAATGTTCCTATTTTTGCAATTTGCCTCGGCCATCAGCTTTTGGCACTTAGCCAGGGCGGTGAAACCACAAAGCTTAAGTACGGTCACAGAGGTGTAAACCAGCCGGTTAAAAACCTTGAAACAGGAAGAACATATATATCTTCACAAAACCACGGTTACGCAGTAGTAAATGAAGAAATAGAAAAAACAGGTGCTAAAGTAAGCTACATAAATGCTAATGACGGAACCTGCGAGGGTGTTGATTACCCGGGTAAAAATGCATTTTCGGTACAATTTCACCCTGAAGCTTGCTCCGGCCCGCACGACACAAAATTTATATTTGACAAATTTATTGAAATGATGGGAGGTAACAAATAATGCCTCTTAATAAGGACATAAAAAAGGTACTCGTTATCGGTTCAGGCCCTATTGTAATCGGCCAGGCGGCTGAATTTGACTATGCCGGCGCGCAGGCTTGCCGCGTACTTAAGGATGAAGGAATTGAGGTTGTACTTGTAAACTCAAACCCTGCCACAATTATGACGGATAAAGCCCTTGCCGACCATATATATCTTGAACCGCTTACCGAAGAAACGGTAAAAAGAATTATTGAAAAAGAACGCCCTGATTCAATCCTTTGCGGACTCGGCGGCCAAACGGGACTTACAATAGGTATGCAGCTTGCAAAAGACGGATACCTTGATAAAATGGGTGTTAAGCTGTTAGGCACAGACGCCGAAGCTATTGACAAAGCTGAAGACAGGCAAATGTTTCGCGATACTATGGTTAAAATCAATCAGCCTGTTGTACCGAGTGACATTGCATACACAGTTGACCACGCAAAAGAAATTGCAGATGAAATCGGCTATCCGGTAATCATCCGCCCAGCTTTCACTTTAGGCGGTGCCGGCGGCGGTGTGGCATACAATGAGCATGAGCTTGAAGTTATAGCTAAAAACGGTTTAATGCTTTCTCCTATTACCCAAGTGCTTGTAGAAAGATACATTGCCGGTTGGAAAGAAATCGAATTTGAAGTTATGAGGGACAGTGTAGGCAATGTTATAGCTGTTTGCTCTATGGAAAACTTTGACCCTGTCGGTGTGCATACAGGTGACAGTATAGTTATTGCCCCTGCTGTTACGCTTGCCGATAAGGAATTGCAAATGCTTCGAAGCGCATCACTTGATATTATTACAGAACTCGGAATTGAGGGCGGCTGCAACTGCCAATTTGCATTAAACCCTGAAAGTTTTGAATATTCTGTTATCGAAGTAAATCCGAGAGTTTCGCGCTCCTCTGCCCTTGCATCTAAAGCAACAGGTTATCCGATTGCAAAGGTTACCACTAAAATTGCACTTGGATATACGCTTGATGAAATTAAAAACGACATCACGGGTAAAACCTGCGCTTGCTTTGAGCCAACGCTTGACTATGTTGTAGTCAAACTTCCTAAATGGCCGTTTGACAAATTTGTAAACGCTTCACGCAAGCTTGGCACACAGATGAAAGCTACCGGCGAAGTAATGAGCATAGCACCGAGCTTTGAGCAAGCCATTATGAAAGCGGTAAGGGGTGCTGAAATCGGGCTTGATACGCTTAATAACAAAGCACTTAACAATGCAGACATAAGGCAAAAATTACACAACCAAGATGATATTAGATTATTCACTGTTTTTAAAGCGCTTAAAGAAGGTATCAGCATTGCCGAAATTCATCAAATCACTATGATTGACGAATGGTTTTTGGCAAAGCTTGAAAATCTTGCAAAATTTGAACTTGAAATTGAGGGAAAACCTCTTTCAAAAGAGCAATATTTAAAGGGAAAGAAATTAGGTTATCCTGATAAAGCACTTGAAAAAATCAGCGGCGGAAGCCTTGCATATCACAGAGATTGCGTATATAAAATGGTAGATACCTGCGGTGCGGAATTCAAAGCGGAAACACCGTATTTTTATTCAACATATGATGAACACTGCGAAGCAAGAGAGCTTGACAAAAGCGATAAAGAAAAAATCATCGTATTAGGTTCAGGCCCTATCAGAATCGGCCAAGGTATTGAATTTGACTATTCATCCGTTCACTGTGTATGGACACTTAAAGAACTTGGATACGAAGTTATTATAATTAACAACAATCCGGAAACCGTATCAACCGACTTTGACACGGGTGACAGGCTTTATTTTGAGCCGCTTACGGATGAAGATGTGATGAATGTTATCAAGTCCGAAAATCCAATCGGTGTAGTTGTGGCATTCGGCGGTCAAACTGCCATTAAACTTACTAAATTTCTTGATGAAAAAGGAATTAAAATTCTCGGCACAAGTGCAGAATCAATCGACATTGCCGAAGACAGAGAGCGTTTTGATGAACTTCTCGAAAAATTCGGCATTTTCAGGCCAAAGGGCGAAAGTGTAATGACTCTCGATGAAGCATTGCAGGCAGCTAACAGACTTGAATACCCTGTACTTTTACGCCCGTCATATGTTATCGGCGGTCAAAATATGACTATTGCGTACACAGATGATGATGTTAAGCAATATATGGC
>CAVLCX010000021.1:0-12635 GCA_963661525.1 bacterium | reverse complement strand
CTTTAGGATATATCACTACTCTTTGGGTATCACATAATACAAGCTGGTATATTCCTTTTATCGGTACAGTAAATTTTGAAAAAAATATATTTACGGCAATTGTATTTTGGCTTTTATCTTTGTTTATTATATATGGCTGTGTAAATTCGGTTAATCTTACAGACGGTATTGACGGACTTTGTTCAAGCGTAACAACTACCGTTGCAATTGCGTTTATTGTTATAAGCTATATTCAGGGTTTTGCAGGCCTTAATATTTTTGCAGGCGCACTTTTGGGCGGTGTTCTCGGTTTCCTTTGCTGGAATTGGAATCCTGCTAAAACCTTTATGGGAGATACCGGCTCACTGTTCCTTGGCGGAATGGTTGTAGCTCTCGGCTATCTTTGCAAATGCCCGATTATCCTTCTTCCTATCGGCATTGTTTATGTTTGTGAAACTATGAGTGATATTATCCAAATAGGATATTTTAAACTCACACACGGTAAGCGTGTATTCAAAATGGCACCTATTCATCACCATTTTGAAATGTGCGGCTGGAAAGAAAAGAAAATCTGCGTTGTATTTTCAACAGTTAATGCAATCGGCTGTGTAATCGGCGTGCTTCTTCTTTACTTCGGCAATTTTGCAAACTGATTTTATTTTAAAATTTAATTGAAAGGAGTGTTCTTATGCCAAAAAATGATAACGAGCAATTAGTTGTTAAGCCAAGCAAATGGAAAAATTTTAAAGACACCTATTTTCTTGTCGGCAGTATTGATATTCCGTTTTTGGGGTTAACAATAGCACTTTTAACAATCGGTTTAATAATGCTCTTTTCAGCGTCATATCCGTATGCGTATTATTATAAGGACAGTTCATATTACTATTTTATTCGCCAGCTTATTTTTGCAGTCGGCGGCCTTGTGGGAATGTTTTTCTTTTCAAAACTTAATTATAAGGTACTGAAAGCTTTATATAAAGTCATATTTTTTGTAACAATAGGTCTTTTGATAGTTGTACTGTTTTATCATACTAATTTCGGTGATTTTAAGCGTTGGATACCAATCGGCCCGTTTACTTTTCAACCGTCTGACCTTGCTAAATTTACTATTATATTAAGCCTTTCCGTTTATATAAATGACCATTACAGAAAAATGAATTCGCTTAAATACGGTATTGCAATTCCGGTTGGAATTATATTGATTTTCTGCGGTCTTATTTATCTTGAACATCATTTATCTTGTACAATTCTTATGTTTTTAATCGGTGCTACCTTGATGTTTGCCGGCGGCACAAATTGGAAATTATTTGCATTTGGACTTGCAATAATCGCTCTTGTTGGCTTTCTTGTTGTAAGTTTCCCTAATCTTATTGAAAACTATGCAGGCGAGCGTATTGAAGCTTGGCTTGATAAGGATTTTGAACCTACGGGTGCAAGGTGGCAAACAAATAATTCACTTTACGCAATCGGTTCAGGCGGATTTTTCGGAACGGGCTTGGGCAATTCAAAGCAAAAATATCTTTATGTTTCCGAACCGCAAAATGACTTCATTTTTTCAATTGTGTGTGAGGAACTCGGATTTTTCGGTGCGGCTGTGATAATACTTCTTTTTGCGGCTCTTGTAGTCAGAGGTTTGATAATCGCATCAAGATGTAAGGATAAGTTCGGTTCACTTCTTGTAATCGGTGTTGTAGCGCAAATCGGTTTGCAGGTAGTGTTTAATATACTTGTAATTACAGACACACTTCCTAATACAGGTATTGCACTTCCGTTTTTCTCATACGGCGGTACAGCTATATTTATGCTGCTGCTTGAAATCGGAGTGGTGCTGTCGGTATCGCGGAAAACTAATCAACAAAAGGTATAGGTAAATCAAATGAAAATATTATTTGCAACAGGCGGCACAGCCGGCCATATCAACCCGGCACTTGCTGTTGCCTCATATATCAGAGAAAAATATCCTGAAAGTGAAATTATGTTTGTCGGCACGGCAGACCATATGGAATCACGCCTTGTGCCAAACGCAGGTTTTGATTTTAAAACTATTAAAATTTCCGGTTTTCGTCGTTCATTTGCACCAAAGGCAATTATGCATAATATTAAAACTGTTTGCCAGCTTATAACATCAAACGGCGAAAGCAAAAAAATCATCAAGCAGTTTAAGCCTGATGTTGTTGTAGGATTTGGCGGATATGTTTCAGGCCCGGTGCTTCAAACAGCGGTTGATATGCATATTCCTACTTGTATACACGAGCAAAACGCTTATCCGGGAATTACAAATAAAACTCTTGCCAAAGAGGTTGATAAAGTAATGCTTACGGTTGAAGATGCAAAAAAACATCTTGAAGCAAAAAACGAAGTAGTCGTAACAGGACTTCCTGTTCGCGGTGAACTTCTTAATGCACGAAAAGATTTATCACGAAAGAAGCTCGGTATTCCTAATAATAAATATCTCGTTCTTTCATTCGGCGGTTCACTCGGTGCAAAGCCGCTTAATGACGCTATGTATGATATTCTTCTTGAAAGTGCCGAAAATGATACTTATTATCATATTCATTCAGTCGGTACTAACGGCGGCGAATTTCTTGATAAATTTAAAGAGCAGGGCTTTACCGAGGGCAAAAAAGGTTTAGTTAAAGGCAATGTTGAAGTTAGGCAATATATTGATGATATGGATACCTGTATGTCTGCCTGTGACCTTGTAATCGGCAGAGCAGGCGCATCAAGCCTTTCTGAAATCGAGGCTATGGGTAAGGCTTCAATCCTTATTCCGTCACCGTATGTGGCAGAAAATCATCAGTTTCATAACGCTATGGCACTTGTTAACAGAGGTGCAGGCTCGATTATTGAAGAAAAGGATTTAACTTCACATTCACTTAAAGAAGCAATTGATTCAATGCTTTCTAATCCTGCCAAGCTTATTCAAATTGAAGAAAATGCCAAAAATATGGCCATTACAGACGCAAGAGAAAGAATTGCCGATATTATTATTTCACTTGCTAAATAGGTAAATAACAAAATAATCACTTTTGCATAGTATAGCTTGCAGAGGTGATTAAATGGAATATTTTAAAATCAACGGCGGCAAAAAGTTATTTGGAGAAATATCGGTTCACGGAGCGAAAAATTCTGCTTTACCAATTCTTGCATCAACACTTCTAATTAAAGGTGAAAGTGTTATACATAATTGCCCCGATTTAAGCGATGTAAAAGTTACACTTGATATTCTTGCATCCCTTGGTTGTAAAGTTAATAAAGAAAATGATACTGTAATAATTGATGCAACAGATGTTAGCGGCAGTGAAATCAGCGAAAATACAATGCGTACAATGCGTTCATCCATAATATTTTTGAGCGCATTATTATCAAGGCAAAAATGCGCTTCGATTTATTATCCCGGTGGTTGCGAAATAGGAACAAGACCTATTGACCTGCATTTAAAAGCACTTAATGATTTGGGAGCGAATGTCAGTGTTAACGGTTCATCCATCAGTGCTTGTGCCGATTCTGTAATCGGTACTAAAATTATACTTCCTTTTCCAAGTGTCGGTACAACAGAAAATATTATTATTGCATCAGCCATATCAAAAGGTAAAACAGTGATAGTTAACCCTGCAAGAGAACCTGAAATAAGCGACCTTGCTGATTTCTTAAATCATTGCGGCGCCAAAATTTACGGTGCAGGGGAGTCAACAATAGTTATTGACGGTGTAAGTAAGCTTCACCCTTGTGAGCATACAATTATTCCCGATAGAATACTTGCATCAACATATATGTCGCTCGGTGCTGTATGTTCAGATGAATTAACTGTTAAGAATATCAGACAAAGTCATTTATCTCCGATTTTTCCTGTTTTTACAGAAATGGGATGTAAATTATATTTAAGCGATAATTCGCTTACCCTTGCGGCACCTAAAAGGTTAAAACGGGTAAGAAGTATTAAAACAATGCCTTATCCCGGATTTCCTACTGATTCGCAATCTCCCGTTGCAGTTGCACTCGCACTTGCCAAGGGAACATCTATATTACAGGAAACTATATTTGAAAACAGATTCAGATATGTCAGCGAATTAAACAGATTCGGTACAGATATTGAAGTTAAAGATAATATTGCTGTTATTAACGGGGTTGATAAACTTCATCATGCAAATGTTCACGCCACAGATTTGCGCGGCGGCGCGGCGCTTGTGGTAGCGGCACTTTGTGCAGACGGTGAAAGTAATATATATAGTATAGAACATATTGACAGAGGTTATGAAAATCTTGAAAAAGCACTTTCATCAATAGGTGCGAATATTAAGAGGAGTAAAAATGAAGGAACAACAGAAAAGGAAACAAGCGAAACGAAAAGCACCTAAAAGAAGTAAGCCGAATTCCAAAATTGACAGCGAATTTTTAGACCTTGGTATTGAGCCGCCAAAGATTTATCGTGAATCACAGAAGCGTATTACGCAGGCGCAGGAAAAGAAATCGCGCCAAAGCAGTGATTCATATTCAATGACGCGCTCGGAACGCAGGCAGAAAGAAACCAAAAAAAGAAAAAAGAAAAATAAAGCACGAAAAGTGATGAGCTGGATAGGTGCTGTACTTATAATTATTGCAATAGGCACTGTTTTATGCTTAACGGTATTTTTCCAAATAAATACAATATCCGCTTCCGGCAGTAAAATATATTCATCAGATAAAATATTATCACAGTGTATTATTCAAAAGGGTAAAAACCTTTTTACAGTAAATACAGATGAAGCAGCTTTAAGAAAAGAAGAAAATCTGCCTTATGTTTATAAAGCGGAAATTAAGCGTAAACTTCCTGATACTATCGAAATTAAAGTGACAGACGCCAAGGTGACATATTCGCTTTTGTGTGAAGATAATACTTATATTCTTCTTGATAATAATTTTAAAGTGCTTGAAAAAGGTGCGCAAATGGCAACGGGAATTATCATCAATAAAACAGATGTAAAATCTGCTAAACCGGGCCATAAAATACAATTTAAAAACAGTGATGTAGGCACTTGTCTTGAACGAATGGCAAATTGCATTAAAGAAAATAATTTTACTGAAATCACATCAATATATTGTAAAAATATAAGTGATAATTATGTAGTTTACGATAACAGAATTACTTTTAAACTCGGTAACAGTAAAGATTTAGACACAAAGATAATGAAAGGCTTGGCTGCTTGCGATAAGCTTAACAGTTCTAATCCTAATGCAACCGGTACAATGACTGTTTCGACTGACAAGTCAATATACTTTACAGAAGAATAGCTGTGAAGTAAATTACTTTACAAGAAATGTGACAATTGTCGGAATTTGTGCATACCTGACAAATATAGTAAAAATCATTTGCAAAACATTGTCAAAAAGTTTGAGAATAATTCAAAAAAAGTATTGCAATTTGGTTACAATCTTGTTACAATATCATATGTAACGAAAACCTGTATAGGGGTATATAGACTGAATAATAAAATTAAGGAGAATCATGCAATGGGACGTTATGAAATTGATACAGATGACTCAAAAGTAGTACAAATTAAAGTAGTAGGTGTCGGCGGAGGCGGCGGAAACGCTGTTAACCGTATGGTACACTGTAATATTCAGGATGTTGAATTTGTAGCCGTTAACTCTGATAAGCCGGCACTCGCAAAGTCAACAGCAACACATAAAATTCTTATCGGTGAAAAGGCTACAAAGGGTATGGGTGCAGGTGCAAGACCTGAAGTTGGTACTCGTGCAGCTGAAGAGAGCAGGGAGGCTCTTACTGATATTCTCACAGGTGCTGAAATGGTATTCATTACTGCCGGTATGGGCGGCGGAACAGGTACAGGTGCAGCCCCTGTTGTAGCTAAAATTGCTAAAGACCTCGGTATTCTTACTGTTGCAGTTGTTACAACTCCTTTCGCATTTGAAGGTAACAGAAGAATGAAGCAGGCACAGGAAGGTATCAAAGAGCTTGCACAGTATGTAGACTCAATTATGGTAATTCCTAATGAAAACTTAAAGTATGTAACAGAAGAAAAGATTACTCTTCTTAACGCATTTGAAATTGCTAATGATGTTCTTCGCCAAGGTGTTCAGTCAGTATCTGACCTTGTTAATGCAACAGGTCTTGTAAACTGTGACTTTGCCGATGTAACTGAAATTATGAAAGATTCAGGATATGCACATATGGGTGTTGGCCGTGCTAAAGGTAAGGATAAGGCTGAACTTGCGGCTCAGCAGGCTATTTCTTCTCCTCTTCTTAACACTTCAATTGACGGCGCTCGCGGCATACTTATCAATATCACTGCTTCAACTGATATTGGCCTTGAAGAAATTGATGCAGCATCATCAATCGTAAGTGCTGCTGTTCATCCTGATTGTGAAATCATTTGGGGTGCTAATTTCGATGAAGAACTTGAAGATGAAATGATTATTACTGTTATTGCTACACGCTTCGGCGATGAAGGCCCTGGCGCACCAATTAAGTCAACAACAGCTAATAAGGAAGTTGCTCCTCCTCAGCCGGTTGCTCCTACATTTACAGCTCCTGCTCCGGCAGCATCATCAACTTCTCCTGTTTCTACATTTAATGATAATGACGATGATGCTTTCACCGACATTGTTAACTTCTTCAAAAAGTAATAAATTTTGAAATAAAAAGTGCGTCTTTTTAGGACGCACTTTTTTGTTTGTTATAATATTAACAATTTGTATATTATAATCGACTCGTGTTTATTAAGTGGGAAATTTTTCCTGTCAAGTAAATTGCTTTACATTTTTAACATTTTCCACAATGTTTTCAACATTTTTTATTGTGGAATACTGTACTTTTCCACATTCTCAACAGCGTTTTCCACAGTGTTTTTAACAATTTATTTTTGTAAAGTTTATTGCCATTACATTAAAAAAGCGGCAAAATATACATAAATTGTATATTTAGCCGCTTTTGCGTTATTTACCATTCACTTTTTGTGTATGACCTGATAATGTTAGTTATCAAATTATCTCTTAAAAATCCCTTGCCTTTGCCACCGTTGTATTGGTCTTGAATTTTTCCGGCTCTGATGGTTATTGCATCTGTTTTATCGGTGATTTTATCAATCGGCGGTATCTTGCCGAAATCGTAATTATCATCAACTATGTCAATAACATTATCTGCAAGCTTTGTAAATTCTTCCTTTTCAGCGGCTGTCATTGCAAATATAACCAACTTGTTGTTGTTAGGGAAGCGTAATCTCTTTTTGTTTTTCACGTTAAGTGAATACAAATATATTCTTGCTTTTTTAACAATGTTACCTTCCGGGTGGTGTAGGTGGGTGAATTCATATCCAAATGATGTTTCGTCATCTGTATGAGCTGTTTGCCCAAGTCCGTACATATCCCATTTGCTGTATGGCGCTGTCATTGATTTAAAATTGATGTTGTAATCTTTTCTGTCAATTTTAAATGTTCCTACAATGTCTTCTTCACTTACTGCTCCGGCGAGTATGTAAATTTGGTTATACTTACCGTCAAGATTTATGTTTTGACCTCTGCAAGCTACTGCGTCATATTTAGGCTTCTTGTTCTTTCTGTTACCGTGCGGAATGTAAAATTCAATTCCGTTAACTTTTATGTTTCTGCCAATCAAATCAATAGGAAGTGAATATCCACCGCCTTGTAATATGATGTGCTTCATATTATCATAATTTGTAAATGCCTTTACATTGTAATTAAGCCTTATCGGTGAATATGTATTATTGTTTTCACATTCTTTTGATTTTGCAAATTTTATTTTTAAAGTCATTGTTTCAAATGGCTTTAAAGTAACACGAATAACTTTACCGTTAACTTCTGCGTGATTTCTTATAAATTCTTCACTTGTGTTAACTTCGTCAACCTCTTCAAATTCACGGTAAACACTCAATGCCGCATTTTTTTGCTCAATTGCAGTTGCATTGTTAAGCCTTACAATTAAGGAATTTTCATCATCTTCGCTTATTTTTACAGCTCTTATAACAATATTATCGTGTGTTATTTTTAATAAGCTTGCAAGCTGTGAAAATTCGCCCTTGCTTTCACTTTTCTTTACTTCGCAGGTGATAAGCTTTCTTGCAAAGTTCATAGATTCTTTGTTAGTTCCGTTATCAATATCACCTTTGTGGCCGTAAATACCAAAGCTGAAGCAGTTTCTTCCAAGGTCTTGCAAATCCTGCCTTGTTTCTTTTGTAAATGCACCTAAAGGTGAGTGAATACAAGTAAGGCGCAATGTGTTGTTGTCAGGCTTATCCCAACCGTGCTTGCAGTCTGTAAGAATACTTACACCGAATTCGCCGCTCTTATCGGTAATATCAGCCCATTTTTGAGCAGGTACTTCATAAAGCTTTTCGTTGTTATTTTCTCTTTCTGTATATCCTACACCGGAGTCATACTTTGCAGTATAATTTGATGCGGAAAGCGGAAATACAGCTTTTAAAAGCGTTCTTCTTGTTCTCCATTCAATTTCATTATCTACTCTGATAACTTTGCTGTCAGGGTAGAGTGAAACTGTTTGAATTATTGTTGAATATTCGGCTTCTCTTGTAATTTTTATTGCAATTCTTGCAGGCCCGTTTTCAACTGTTTCAAATGTAGGTGTGTTTGCATAGCAGTAAGGTGCTTTGTCAATATCTTCTTTCCTGAGTTCCCAAGACGGATATGCAAGCGAACCTGTATCGTGAAGTAATGCAAGCTTAATCGGTGCTTTTATAAGCTGCTTGTTAAGCTCTTTATCAAACAGATATGCAAGGTCAGCGTTTTTGTTGAAAATAACTTTGTATTTGCTGTTTTCAAGCTTGTGTTCGCTGACTTTAAGGTCATTTTTAATTTTGCATTTTTCATCACTCGGCACTACCGCATAAATGTGTACTGCATATGACGGTACATCTGCAAAAAATATAATTTCAAAATTCTTGCCTGTTTTTTTGATGATTTGGCTCGGTACTTCCTGCCTCTGCTTATCAATTACTTTTACAAAAGGAGTGTTTACATTTAATTTGATTTTTGCTTCAACACTTTCTTTTCTTCTGTATTGAGTAGGGTTTGATACAGAAATTGCAACTGCGTTTTCAGGTATCCAAGAAGTGTCCATATTTCTTGAAAGCGCTTGAATTGATGATGTCAATTCACCTTTAAATTGAGCTATTGATGAATAATAGTCATCCCACGCGTCATTGTACACTTCCATTAAGGATGTGCCGGTAATATCATCGTGAAACTGATGTTTAATCGAGCGTTTCCAAGCTTTGTTAAGATTTTCTTTAGGATATTCATAACAGCCGCAAAGTTCGGCAAATGAGCAGACAAATTCTGCACTGTGCGCTATTTGCTCACTTTGATAATCTAATCTTTTGCTTTGTGTTCTTGAAGTGTAACAACCGGCACCGTGATTTGTCATAAGTAAATCACCCTTATACCTTGGAATGAATACACCGTTTGAACCGTTATTATATTTTTTTAGTTGTGTGAATACCTTATCGCTTCGCGCACTTTTTACCTTGAATAGCTTGTTTTCTTCTTTAGCATTTGCCTTTACGCTTTCGCAAACACTCTTTACACTTTCTTCAGTCGGTGAGCCGCCCCAGTCGCCTGTTCCGTAAAGGTGATTTACCCAAGGAAGCTTCATATTGGTTTCCATATAAGCTTTGCTTATTCCGTCAATAACACTTAAATCGGCACGCACATCACCGCTGAGCTTATATCTGTAACTTTTAGCGTTTAATGATGCGCCGATTTCGTTTCCGTCAGCACCAACCCACATACCGATGTCAAACGGTATGCCATATGCACTGCCCCAAGAAAGTTTTTGTGTGCTGAAACCTAAAAGACCCGCATCATTTATAATTTGCGGTAATTGCGCACCAAAACCGAAACAATCAGGTAAAAATATATCCTTGCTTTTTATACCGAATTTTTCATAAAAATAGTTGTTACCGAGAAGTATGTTTCTGGTAATAGCCTCAGGTGATGGAATATTTACGTCGCCGTTTTCGTATTCCGCACCCGCAGGATTCCACCTGTTTGTCTTAACATATTTTCTGATTTGGTCAAATGCTCTCGGATAATATTCTTCGATAAGCTCATATCTGTAAGCCCCCTCAAAGTTAAACATATAGTGAGGGTACTTCTCAATAAGGTCGAAGTTTTTGCTTAATGTGTCCGGAATGAATTTTTCAACCGTGTCTGCAAGAGTCCATCTCCAAACTGTATCAAGATGAGATGTTGCAACCATATAAGCTGTTTTCGTTTGCATAATTATACCTGCTTACTTTTCAATAATTTCGTATGTAAATTCGTACTTTTCCTGAAGAGCTTTAACTTTATCTTCATTGTCTTCAATAAATGTTTCGCTGTAAACGCTTTTTCCGTCTACCGAATAATCTTTAACAATTTGGTTGAGTGCTTCCCATGCTTCAGCTTCTTGTGCGTAACCGTCCTCAAATCTGATTAGAAATTCTCTGTGCTTTGGTAAAATAACTTTCATTTTCTATAACTCCTTAATTATAATATGCTATTATATTATATTGTTTTTAGGAAAATATTTCAAGTCTTATTTAAATCTTTAATAACAAGTTTAGCTTTTTCGTAAAGTAAGTTGTCAGCATTCTTTATCGCGTCCTCTTTGCTTATGTTTTTTTCGACTAAACTATAAATTTTATCTCCGAGTTTTACATTTTCAATATCTCCGCTTATAATAATACATTTTTTGTCGTACTTCTTGCAAAGTTCACTTATTTTGAATACCAATTTTCCCATTAAAGTTTGCTTGTCCGTTTTTCCCTCGCCGGTAATTACAATATCGCTTGCTTTGATTTTTTCTTCCAAATCCGCCGCTTCACTCAATATATCAAATCCGCTTTTGATTTTTCCGCCGTATACGGAATAAAGAGCGCCGCATATCCCGCCGGCACTTCCGCCGCCTTTTATATCTCTGATGTCACGCGGTAAAAAAGCGTTAATCATTTTCAGTCCGTTATCAAGCTCATTTACCTGCTTTTCATTAGCTCCCTTTTGCTTTGCAAATACATATGCCGCACCGTTTTTGCCGAAAAATTCATTTTCTACATCGCAGGCAAATGTAAAGTTAATATCCTTTACGATATTTGTAAATGCGACACCGTAAATATTATTTAAATCTTTGCCGGCAGGGTAGTCAATTTTATCACCGTTTATATCACGGAATACTGCACCGAGTGCAGCTAATGCGCCGGCACCTGCGTCACAGCATCCGCTTCCGCCTAATCCGAGTATAATATTCTTAAAACCCTTTGATACAGCGAACTTTATCAACTCACCCGTACCGTATGATGTGGCGTTCATTACATCTTTTTTCTTTTGCAGGCCGCTTGCTGTGGCTGCTTCAATAATTGCGGTGTCACCGTAAGTGTATATATGCCCTTTAATCTTTTTCAAATATATATCACTGCAATATGTGTAAAGTATATTACCATTACAAAAATCACATAAGCATTCGCCGAATCCTTCGCCGCCGTCGGCAAAAGGTAGGCAGGTTATGTTGTGCTTTTGAACGCTGTCAATTCCTGCTTTTATATTTTCACATACTTCTTTTGATGATAAGCTTCCCTTAAAGCTGTCAGGAACGATTAAAATGTTCATTCAGTATACCCCTCAATTCTTTTTCAAATTTTTCGTCTTGCTCTTTAGTTCTTTTTGCAGGGCCTTTTAAATGCTTGCCTGCTCTTCTTGCTTTCTTTGCAAGGTGGCGCGATGTTAAAAGCGTGTCAATGTTGTAATCGTTTATAATCAAACCGTTTTGGTTGATTATTATTGCACCTTTTGCAAGTGCCATTGCCGATAATCCGTAATCTTGTGTTATCACAATATCTCCCGCTTCGCATTTGTTTACCAGCGCAAAGTCGGCACTGTCATTTCCTTTGCCCACTGTAATTGTTGTTACGCTTTCAGTATTAAATTGATGGCTTGTATCGCAAAAAATAATGCTTTCAATGCCAAATTCATTTCCTATTTCTATTGCCGATTTTGTAACCGGGCAACCATCTGCATCAATTAAAATTTTCATATTTTAATAATACCATAATTGTATTAACTTATCAAATATGATATTATTTGAATGGTGATATATATGAAACTTATTATTATTCGTCACGGTGACCCCGATTATGAACATGATTCATTAACCCAAAAAGGTGTACGCGAAGCGCAGTTGCTGAGTGACCGTATTTCACAACTTGATGTTAAGGCTTTCTATTGTTCGCCGCTCGGCAGAGCGCAGGATACAGCGTCTTACACTCTTAATAAAATGAACCGCACTGCCGAAACTTTGCCGTGGCTTTGCGAATTTGAGGGTAAAATCGTATCAGGCTTAAAGCTTATTTCCTGCTGGGATAGATTACCGAGCGTTTGGACTGAATATTCGGAACATTATGATTATGATAATTGGTATAATTCTAAAATTATGCGTTACGGTACAGTTGAGCGCAAATATAAAATGGTGTGTGAAGGTATTGATGAATTGTTAAAAAAGCACGGATATGAGCATGACGGCAGGGTATATAAGGTTAATAATTCCAACCACGATACCATTGTTTTGTTTTGCCATTTCGGTGTTGAATGTGTACTGCTGTCGCATATTTTTTCCTGCTCACCTATGGTGTTTTGGCACAATTTTGTTG
>CAVLCX010000020.1:0-12914 GCA_963661525.1 bacterium | reverse complement strand
ATATTTATATGCTGCTTTAACTGCCTGCCTTGCTTCAATATCATCTGCCGGGCAGATAACTACCATTCCCGGAATTGAACGCATAAGTGCAAAATCTTCACAACATTGGTGTGAAGCACCGTCTTCACCGACTGAAATACCGGCGTGTGTTGCACCGATTTTAACATTAAGGTGAGGATAACCGATTGTGTTTCTAACCTGCTCAAATGCTCTGCCTGCCGCAAACATTGCAAAGCTTGATGCAAAAGGAACAAGCCCCATTGTGCTTAAGCCGGCAGCCACACACATCATATTTGATTCTGCAATGCCGCAGTTGATGTGGCGATTCGGATATACTTTTTTGAAAATTCCTGTTTTTGTTGCTGCTGAAAGGTCAGCGTCTAATACTACAAGCTTGTCAGCACCTTCGCCTGCTAATTCCTTGAGTGCATTACCATAGCTTTCGCGGGTTGCTATTTTTTTGATTTCTGCCATAATTACGCCTCCTCAATTTCTGCAAGTTTGGCTTTAAGCTCATTCATTGCGATTTCATATTCTTCATCATTAGGCGCTTTGCCGTGCCAATCAACTTGATTTTCCATATATGATACACCCAAGCCCTTAACGGTTTTCATAATAATACCGAATGGCTTGCCTGAACCCATATTTTTGTGGAATTCATCAAATGCTTTTTCAAGTTCGTCAAAATCATTACCGTCAATTTTAACTACATTAAGGCCGAAAGCTTCCATTTTTTTATCAATAGGTTCTGCGTTCATTACATCTTCGCATTTACCGTCAATTTGAAGTCCGTTAACATCAACTATAACACAAAGGTTATCAAGCTTGTACTGGCTTGCAAACATCATTGCTTCCCAAACCTGACCTTCTTCAATTTCACCGTCGCCTAAAAGGGTGTAAACATTGATGTTTTCATTTAAATATTTTGCACCTTTTGCCATACCTGCGGCAACGCTGATACCCTGGCCGAGTGAACCTGTTGACATATCAACACCCGGCACGGTATTCATATTAGGATGACCTTGAAGGTATGAACCGATGTGGCGAAGAGTTTTTAAATCTTCAAACGGAAAATATCCCTTAAGCGCAAGCGCACTGTAAAGGCCCGGCGCGCAATGACCTTTTGAAAGAACAAATCTGTCACGGTTTTCAGCCTTGGGATTTTTTGGGTCAAGATTTTTCATTTCAGCAAAGTAGAGATATGAAAACAAGTCAGCGGATGAAAGACTTCCACCCGGGTGGCCTGCTTTTGCCGAATGAGTGCCTTCAATAATGCCGAGCCTGATTTTAGTGGCATTTAAAGAAAGCATTTTTTTAGTTTCTTTATTCATAACTTACAGCCTTTCCGCTTACAGTGTAAGCTTTAAGTAATATATATAATAAACCTCACAATGAGGGATTATATAAAAAATTGATTGATAGTATTAAGAACTTTGTTTTGTATAAAATGTATCAAGCACTAATTCCATAAGCTTATCCTCATCAGGATAAAACTCTGCATAAACATAATCTGCATAGTCTTTTTTTGTGCTTTCTTTCATTGTGCCTTCAATAGTGGTTGTGTCAAAATTTGTAATACCCTTTGAAAGCATAAGTGATGCAAGGTATGTTACATTTGAAAGTGAAAGATTTGTGGTGCTGTACTTGCTTGCAGTGTCATAAAGCCCGTTTATCACGCTGAAATCCTGTGTTACAGCAGGAATAACCTGTGAAGCAAAAGCTTTGATGTACTGAACCTGCCTTGCAGTTCTGTTAAGCGAGGCATTTATTGTATCCATATCCCTTTGCCTAACATATTTTTCGGTCATATCACCTTTAAGTTTAATTCTGTCACCCTGCTTAATTCCCAAATCTTTGAAATCATAAAGTGAGTCAACGGTAACCCCGCCGATTGAATCGTTTATCGGGGCAATGCCGTTAAGGTCAAGTGCAAAATATTTTGTAATAGGCACATCATAAAGTATACGGCTTATTGAAGTTGTAACATTTTGTGCCGATTTGTTTTTGCCGTCACCGTAAGCGAAGCTGAGGCAAAGCTGCATTTTTTCACTTCTTAAAAATATTCCGCTTTCACTGTATAAGTCAACATCAACCATAGTATCACGCGGAATTGCAATAGCTTTTGCCTTGCCGGTTTTTGTGTTAACAGTGAGCAAAATATCTGCGTCTGCCTGGCCGCCGGTGCCTACCGCTCCGTTTTCAAGGCCTAAATCTCTTTTATCAACACCCAAAAACGCGATTGCCACAACATCACTGTTATAAACATATTTGTTTCCTTTATATTCAATTGTTTCCTGATATTCTGTTTGCTCGCCGGTATCTTTAAGCTCGCTTTTACCGCTTGTTTCAAGGTAGGCAAAAGTGCCGGCAAAAGCAATCACCACTGCTAATATTATTGAAAGAGCAGAAATTCCTATCTTTGCAGGAATGCTCAATTTTTTCTTTTTACGGTGGTGTGAGCGGTGGTGAGAACTTGAAGAATGGCGGTGTTCACCTGATGAATGATGATGGTGGGAATGATGATATTCTCCGCCACTTTTTGCTTCAATTTCAAATCCTGATTTTTGGTGGTTCAAATCTCTTTTTTCGGGAATATCCGCATTACCGGTAAACGAAAAGTTGATTTCATTATCGTCTTTTAAATCAGCTTTGTTTAAAGACATCTCGGCATTATCCCCATTTTCATAATTATCAGGTAATATTATATCATCAATAATATTGTCTAAATTCGGGTCAATTGGTTTTTTCATCTTTTACTAATTCTCCGCAGACTAAATATCTGTTGTTTCTTTGGTTTGTAATGCAGGTTGAAAGAACTACAATTTTGCTGTTAATATTAAGCGGTACATCAAGATTTTCCCTCACATTTTTTAAGCTTGATGTAGGATTTGTGATTGTATCCTGCCATTCTTTAATTGATGATTCCTTGTTAAAATCAAAACTGTTAAGTATATGGCGGTTGTCATATTTAAAAGCGGAAATAACTTGATAAGTCAGCTTTCTTTTTGGTGTGTAGATGCAAAAATACGGGTGCGAGTTGAAAAATTCCTCTTTTTCAAAATAGTGAAGCGTGGTGAAAAAAGTATCGGAATAACCGTTATGCCCGTAAATCACCGTTACAAAATCATCAAAATCCTTACTGTTTGCAACTTCGGTATAAATTGCACCGCTTGCAGACCAAGATTTATCTTCAGCCTTGTGCCTTAAATAAAATGCATCGTCACTGCCGTTTTGAACTATCGGGTAGTCAACTTTGGTATCGTCTATTTTGATGTATGCATATATTTCATCATTCTGCTTTTGAAGTTTTGCAAAATCAATAGGGTTTTCAACTGTTTTTTCAGTGCTTTGGGTTACGGTTACATTGCTTGTGTCATCAGGTGTTTGTGCATTTTTTTGCATAATTGCCATTCCAAAATACACACATGCAAACAGCAAAGCAAATGTAATCAAAAAAAGCACGATTAACTTTATTGATTTTTTCTTATTGCCGCTAACATCATTATTTTCGATATTGTTATTATCGTTCATCATAATCACCGAAGTATTGTAGTTTAAAACAAGGTATAGTATAACATATATTTAGTAGAAATAATATAGTAATATTGTAAATTTATATTATAAAACAGCAAAATTTTTATTATAACAAAACAAAACCTGTTTGCAAATGCAAACAGGTTAAAGTTACGGCTTTATTAGTCGTTTTCCTTTTTCTTCATAGCTGCCAAAACTGCAATGCCTGCACCGACTGTTGCTACACCGCCTGCCAAAACTGCGCTTGATGCACCTGTTGCAGGTGATTTTGAAGAAGAATTCTTCTTTGCTTTGGTTGTTTTTTCTGACTTTGTTGTAGCTTCATCAAAGTCAACTACTGCGTTTACTACAACAGAACCGTTGTTCCAAGCTGTGATAGCCTTCTGTGAAATAAAGCTGATTGTTTCACTTCCGTCTTTATTAACTGTTATTGTGTAATCAGTTCCTTTAACAAGACCGAGCTCTGAAAGGTTATCGCTCCAGCTTTTGAATGTACCCTCACCGTTATAAGTGAAAGTAACTTCATTAGGCTTGCTTACATTGATTTCGTAAGTAACACCCTGCCTTTCCTTGCCGTTTACTGTGGTTTTAACCTTGCCGTCTGCAATGGTTACGGCAGCAGGGCTGCTTACATTTTCAGCCATAGCAGGAACACTTACTGCAAACATTGAAATAACCATCATTGTTGCAACGATTACAGAAATAATTTTTTTCATATCCAAATACACCTCAATCTGAAATTGTACATTATATCAGTACTTTAGTAAATTATATCATCATTGTTTCTAAAAGTAAAGCATTTTTTTAAATTAGGTATATATTATTTATACACACCCAAGGTCTTGTGCCTTGCTTTTAAAACACTACAAAATAGGCAACTATCGTGGCAGATATAATAATTGATTTTTTAGAAATATATGTTATACTGTAAAATATAAATGTGTGTAAAATTTTAATTATCTATATAAATTCGGAGCGAAATATGATAGAAAAACTTGAAAAAAGAGTAAGGAAAATTGATAAAATAAGTCCGCGCGGTATATCCGTGCTTCAATGGGCTATGTTTGCCGTGGTTTCGGCCTTTTGCTTTTTGTTTTTTTGCCATCAGGATGTGCTGATAACAGCAGGCCATGCCGGCGAATATTTGAAAGGACATATTACGGATTTTTATTCTGCCTGTGTTGATACAGACGGGCTTTATGGTGCAAATTATCTGCCTACTACATTTATAGTTTTTGCAATTTGGAATATACCTATGAAGCTTTTCGACCTTTTGCCGCAATATATGGGTGATTGGTCGGTTGTTTTTGCGTTTTGGAATAAATTACTTCCTACGATTTGCTATTTTGTAAGCGGATATTTAATGTATCATATTACTGTTTGCAGGCTTGGTTTTGATAAGAAAAAGGGTATTGTTACAGCCTTTTTATTTTATACAACACCTATGTCGTATTTCAGCCAATTCTTTTTTTGCCAATATGATATTTTCACCGTTTTGTTTATGCTTCTCGCAATGAATCATTATTTCAAAAAAGTTGTGTCTAAAAAAGATGTGATTTTGTTTACTCTTTATTTCGGCATTGCGGTAACATTTAAGTATTTTGCGATAATTATATTTGTTGTTCTTCTTTTGCTCAAATTTAAAAATGTGTTAAAATCGCTTGTTGCGATAGCGGCAAGCGTTTTGCCGACTGCTTTTGAAATATTATTTTATGTTGTTTTTGACAGAAAGGCATTTTTGAAAAATGTATTCGGCTTTACTGCTCTTGATTATGCGTCCGGCTTTATGATTAAAATCGGCGAAGTGTCAATAAACGGGCTGTATGTGGGACTTCTTGCAATTATAGCATTTGCATATTTCACAAAGGCGAAAGATTTCAAAATACTTGTAAGTTATTCAATGTTTTATTCCTGCGGCGTTTGCTTTGTACTGTTTGGCTTAATGTATTGGCATCCGCAGTGGCTTATGTTTATGGTTCCTTTTTGGGTGTTCAGCATTGTGATTAACAAGCATTATGATGTATTTATGTGGATAGATGCGCTTTTGGGCTTGGCAATGATTGTTTATATTGCAAATCAATTTGAATTTACCGTTAATGAGCAGAATTTTATGAGATACGGTATCCTTATGAATATGCTTAAATACAAGCAAGCTCCTACTTTGACTTTGAGCGATATTTTTGTATATAAAGATGCAAACACTATGTTTAGCATAATTGTTGCAATATTCCTTATCGGCTTTATATTTAAACATCCGAAATTCAATTTTGAAAAGCTTAATGCTCAAATAAAAAAAGGCAGAGCGGTAATTAACATTAGATTTTTAGCGTTTTCATTGGTATTTATCTGTGCTTCACTTTTAAGCTTGCAGAATTTTGCAAGCAGGCCTGATATGCTTTGGAAATTAAGAGGCGGTGAAAATCAGCAAATAGTTGAAGTTTGTGAAGATAAAACCGTAAGCCAATTTACAAAGCTTGAAAAAATGACGGTTGATAAAGTTTACATTGTTTGTGACTCGGCATTAAAAGATGAAAATAAGAGTGATAAAACAAATAAGAAAGTGAAACTTTATGTTGATGTTATAAATACAAGCACCGGCGAAATTGAAGCGAAGGGCAGCGCAAATGTAAAGGATATTAAGGATAAATCGCATAAATTTTCCAAAATATCTTTAAACAAAGCCTTTAAGCCTAAACAAAATGTGCTTTATGTATTATACTAAATCAAATGACACCGTTTATTTCACTTTGGAAGAGGATACAACTCCTTTGGCAACATATTACAGAACCCGGCAAAAAGATTATTCGTCATCATATTGTGAATACGGCGGTGAAAAAGAAAAAAAGGTTCAAACAATAATGCAACTTGTCGGAAGTGCGAAATAGAGGATGTATTTTATATTTTATTGTTGCAAACAATATTAAAATGTGATAAACTACAAATGAGTTATGCATATTTAATAAATAAAATGATTATCTTATTTATAATTTAATCGTGGAGGTTTAAAATGAAAGTAGTAATTCTTGCAGGCGGATACGGAACCCGTATCAGCGAAGAAAGTCAAAATAAGCCAAAGCCGATGATTGAACTCGGCGGCTATCCTATTCTTTGGCATATAATGAAAACTTATTCTCATTACGGATATAACGAATTTGTAATTTGTGCAGGATATAAGCAATATGCAATTAAGGAATATTTTGCTAATTATTTCCTTCATTGTTCAGATGTTACATTTGACTTTACTGCATCAAACAAAATGACTGTTCACAGCGAACATGCAGAGCCATGGAAAGTTACTGTTGTTGATACAGGGCTTGACACTATGACAGGCGGCAGAGTAAAGAGAATTCAGGAATATATCGGTGATGAACCGTTTATGCTTACATACGGTGACGGTGTTGCCGATGTAAATATTGACGAACTTGTAAAATTCCATAAGGAACATGGCCACATTGCTACAATGACAGCCGTATCGGTAGGCCAGCGTTTCGGTTGCCTCGGAATTGAGGATGACCTTACAATTTCTTCTTTCAGAGAAAAGAGTGATATGGACGGCAGCCGCATTAACGCAGGCTTTATGGTTCTTGAACCGAAGATTTTTGATTATATCGAGGGTGATTCAACCGTATTTGAAAAAGCACCGCTTGAAACAGTAGCTTCAATGGGCGAGCTTGATGCGTACATTCATAACGGTTTCTGGAAGCCTATGGATACATTAAGAGAAAAAATGCAGCTTGAAGAAATGTGGGCAAACGGAACTGCTCCTTGGAAGGTTTGGTAAAAAATATGGATTTATCATTTTATAAAGGAAAAAAGGTACTCGTAACAGGCCATACCGGGTTTAAAGGCTCTTGGCTTTGCAAAATTCTTGTAAACGCCGGTGCGAATGTAGTAGGCTATTCAATTGACCCGCCTACAAATCCAAGCCTTTTTGAACTTTCGGGTATTAAAAATCAAATTACATCATATATCGCAGATATTCGTGACCTTGATAAGCTCAAGGAAGTTTTTGAAAAGGAACAGCCTGAACTTGTATTTCACCTTGCTGCACAGCCGATTGTGCGTGACAGCTACAAAATGCCGGTTTACACTTATGAAACCAATGTAATGGGTACGGTAAATATCTGTGAATGTGTAAGGCTTTTTGATTGCGTAAAATCTTTTCTTAATATCACAACAGATAAGGTATATGAAAATCAGGAAACAAATGTTGCATTTACCGAGGATATGCCGCTTGACGGTTATGATCCGTATTCAAACAGTAAATCTTGCTCTGAACTTGTAACTCACAGCTACAAAAAGTCATTTTTCACTGACGGAAGAGTTGCTGTTTCAACATCAAGGGCAGGCAATGTTATCGGCGGCGGTGATTTTGCTAATGACAGAATTATACCTGACTGCGTAAGGGCGGTTGAAAAGGGCGAAACCATTATAGTTCGTAATCCTAATTCAACAAGACCTTATCAGCATGTTCTTGAACCGCTCAAAATTTATCTTATGATAGTTGAAGCTCAGTATAAAAACCATGAGCTTGAAGGATATTATAATGTAGGCCCTAATGATTCCGATTGCAGAACAACGGGCGAGCTTGTTACTCTTTTCTGTAATCTTTGGGGTGACGGTGCAAAGTGGAAAGATGTGAGTGAGGCAAATGCACCTCACGAAGCTAATTTCTTAAGGCTTGATACTACAAAGGTTAAAAAAGTTTTCGGCTGGCAACCGCGCTGGAGCGTTGAAGAAGCAGTTGAAAAAATAGTTGAATGGACTAAAGTATATTTTGACGGCGGGGACATTTCTGCTGTTATGGATAAACAAATTGATGAATTTTTTGAATTGGAGGACTGACTGAATGTTAGAAAATAAGACAGAGGCACAGGCAAAAGAAGAAATACTTGCAATGGTTGCAGAATATTGCGATAAATTTAAGGCTAAACCTGAATATAAAGAGGGTGACAGAATTCCTTATGCAAGCCGTGTGTTTGATAATAAAGAAATGACGAATCTTGTTGACTCGGCACTTGAATTTTGGCTTACAGCAGGCAGATATTGCGATAAGTTTGAAAAGGAATTCAGTAAATATCTCGGTGTTAAGTATGTTTCACTTGTAAATTCAGGCTCATCTGCAAACCTTCTTGCTTTTGCTACACTTACTTCACCTCTCCTTGGTGACAGAAGAGTGAACAGGGGTGATGAAGTTATCACGGTAGCAGCAGGCTTCCCTACAACTGTATCTCCTATTATTCAATACGGCGCAGTTCCTGTATTTGTTGATTTAACAATTCCGCAGTACAATATTGATGCTTCACAGCTTGAAGCAGCACTCAGTGATAAAACAAAGGCAGTTATGATTGCACATACACTCGGTAATCCTTTTGACCTTCAGGCTGTTAAGGATTTCTGCACTAAGCATAACCTTTGGCTTATTGAAGATAACTGCGATGCACTCGGCAGTAAATATGTTATTGACGGTGAAGAGAAGTTTACAGGTACAATCGGTGACATCGGTACTTCCAGTTTCTATCCTCCGCACCATATGACTATGGGTGAGGGCGGCGCAGTTTATACTAACGACCCTCTTCTTAACAAAATTGCCCGCTCAATGCGTGACTGGGGCCGTGATTGCGTATGCCCGTCAGGTATGGACAACCTTTGCGGTCACCGTTTTGATAAGCAGTATGGCGAACTTCCGCTCGGTTATGACCATAAGTATGTATATTCACACTTTGGCTTTAACCTTAAAGCTACTGAAATGCAGGCAGCGGTAGGCTGCGCGCAGCTTGAAAAATTCCCTTCATTTGTTGAAAGAAGACGCCATAATTTTGACAGACTTCATAAAGCACTTGAAGCAGTATCCGATAAGCTTATTCTTCCTACTCCGGCCCAAAACAGCACACCGTCATGGTTTGGTTTCCTTATCACTTGTAAAGAGGGAACATCTAAAAATACAGTAGTTCAGTATTGTGAAGACCACGGTGTTCAAACAAGAATGCTTTTCGCCGGTAATATTACAAAGCAGCCTGTATTTGATGAAATGAGAAAATCAGGCACAGGTTACAGAGTTGTAGGCGACCTTTCTGTAACTGACAGCATTATGAATAATACTTTCTGGATTGGTGTATATCCGGGAATGACAGACGAAATGATTGATTATATGGCTAAAACAATTATTGAAGCTGTAAATCTTTAATTTTTAATAAAATTTAACGAGCTTTGCCTTTAAAAAGTTGAATTTTTAAAGGTAAGGCTTGCTTTTGTGAATGGAGAATTTAAGAAAATATGAAAATTAAAGTTGCGAATTATATTTCCCAGTTTCTTGTTGACCACGGTGTAAGCGATGCTTTTTCGGTTGTCGGCGGCGGTGCAATGCACTTGAATGACGCTTTCGGCCATCAGAAAGGTTTACACACAACATATAATCATCACGAGCAGGCTTGCGCCATTGCGGCTGAAGCGTATGCAAGACTTGAAAATAAAATTGCGCTTGTTTGCGTTACTTCAGGCCCGGGCGGAATAAATGCGCTTACCGGTGTTTGCGGCGGCTGGCTTGATTCTATTCCTATGTTTATAGTTTCAGGTCAGGTAAAATATACTACTACTTCCCGCTATGCAAAAACTCTTAATCCTGAAATTAACCTGCGCTCACTCGGTGACCAGGAGTATGATATAGTTAAATCTGTTGAAGCAATGACCAAGTATGCAACTATGATTGAAAATCCTATGGATATTCGTTATGCTTGCGAAAAAGCTTGGCATTTGGCAACAACAGGCAGGCCGGGTCCTGTTTGGATTGATGTGCCTGTTGATATTCAAGGTACTGTAATCGAAACAGACGACCTTAAAGGTTATGACCCTGCAAATGATGATGCACTTCTTCCTCCTCCGGTTGCAGAAAGTGAAGTAAAATTTGTTTTGGATGAAATAAAAAAAGCCGAAAGGCCTGTTATTTATGCCGGCGGCGGTATTCGCCTTTCGGGTGCATATGATGAATTCAGAAAAGCAGTTAAAAAGCTGAATGTTCCTATCGTAACATATTGGAACAGCGTTGACCTTATTGAAAATGATAACGAACTTTATGTCGGCAGGGGCGGCAATATGGGTGACCGCCCGGGTAACTTTGCTGTGCAGAATTCCGATTTGGTTGTTGCAATAGGTACAAGAATTTCAATTCGCCAAGTAGGTTACGGCTATGATACCTGGGCAAGAGAAGCAAAGGTTATTATGGTTGATATTGATAAATCGGAAATGATGAAGCACACCCTTCATGTTGATAAAGCTGTCTGGGCAGACGCTAAAGATTTTCTCGAAAAAGTCAATGAAATTGCCGAAGATAAGGTATTTAATAATCAGAAATGGCTTGATATTTGCCAAAATTGGAAGCATAAATATCCTGTAACTCTTGACAGGCATTGGAATAACGGCGGTGAATTTGCAAATGTATTTGCATTCATTAAATATTTGAGTGACCGACTTCCTGAAGAAAGCTATACCGCAGTGTCAAACGGTGCTTGCTGCGTGGTAGGCCACCAAAATTATACAATTAAAAGCGGTACAAGGTTTATTATAAACAGCGCCATTGCAAGTATGGGATATGGCTTGCCGGCTGCTATCGGCCTTTGTGTTGCAGACGGAAGAAAAGATACAATTTGCCTTGAAGGTGACGGTTCAATTATGATGAATCTTCAGGAACTTCAAACAATTGTTACAAATAATCTTCCTATTAAACTTTTTCTTATAAATAATCAGGGTTATCATTCAATCAGGCTTACTCAAAATAATATTTTCAGCGAGCATAGTAAGGTTGGTATCGGCCCTGAATCGCACGACCTTTCATTCCCTGAATTTTCAAAGATTGCAGAAGCTTTCGGCTTCCCGTATTACAGCGCACATAATAATGACGATATGAAAAAAGTTGTTGATGAAGTGCTTGCAAAACCGGGCTTCGCATTTTGCGAAATATTTACGGATACAACGCAGGTTTGGGAACCTAAAAGCAGCGCAAGAAGGCTTGAAGACGGTACAATCGTCAGCCCGCCTCTTGAAGACCTTGCCCCATTCTTACCGAGGGAAGAACTTCGAGAAAACCTTTATATTACACCGCTTGACGGTGAATAATCAAACAGTAGGGAAAATGTATGTTAATTAAAATAGCGGCTTGGTGCTGGCACATAATCAAAGTGATTATGGACTGGTTTCGCAAAGTATTTACTAAAATTACAAAAATTGAAATTAAAGATGATGTTTGGAACGGTTTTGTTCAGTTTGTAAAGTTCGGTTTAGTCGGCCTTTCAAATACTGTTATTTCTTACGCAACTTATTATATACTCGTTCCCCTTCATGTTAATAAATATGTAGCAAGTGTTATCGGCTTTATTTTGAGCGTAGCCAATGCATTTTATTGGAATAACAGCTATGTGTTTAAAAAGGAAGACGAAGAACAGCGTTCACCTGTTCAAGCGTTTATCAAACTTTTCCTTTCCTATGCGGGAACGGGCTTGCTGCTTCATAATGTGCTTCTTTGGTTTTTTACCTCGATTTGCCATATAAGCGACTATGTTGCTCCGATTCTTAATCTTTTGATTACAATTCCTCTTAACTTTGTGCTCAATAAGTTTTGGGCATTCAGAGCTAAGAAAAAGGAAGAAAACGAAAGTGAATAAATTGTGTTAAATTCGTTGTTGAAAAAAGAGCAGTATAAAGATAAAATGATATATATTTATTCTTTGTACTATAGTATAATTTGTTGTGCTTTAATCGGATATTTATTATCACTTGTGCCTGATAATACCGACTGGGCTGAATTAAAACGAATAGTAATACCGGAAGTTCTTGCCGAATGCAAACCTGAAAGAGCTGAAAATTTGCAATACTATTTGCTTACGGTTTTATTTCCGGTGTTATATCTTTGCTTTATTCCTTTGTTCAGAAAAATGCGCAAAAAAAGCCCCAAAATGTTTACTGAAACTAAGTATTCATATTGGGAATTTGCTTCTGTTTTTATTGTGGGAATATTGGCAATATTAGTTTTGAAAGTGTCAGACACACCATATACGGTTATAACCGACTATTATTGCTATGGATATGGCTTTCCCGTTTGGTTGGTTTCGGCATTGTTGATTATTTATCCGCTTTGGCTTGGAAATAAAATACAACGTAACACATTTTATGGTTTTATATATTGGATATTGGCAATAGCAATTCTCGCTTTTGCATTTTTAAAGATTTCATCTAAAAACTATATGGCAACCGACAATTTCTATCTTACCCATCACTACTATGCTTGGTGGTACCCGATATTTAAGGTGAGCGACGGGCAAACGATAGGCATCGATTTTAATAATATATATGGATTTTATCCGTATATTTGCGCCTCTGTTTTGAAT
>CAVLCX010000019.1:8504-13042 GCA_963661525.1 bacterium | reverse complement strand
GTCAATCGTTTTGCAGCGATTCAACCGAATAACTCATGATTTTTCCGGAATTTGCTGAAATATCGTAATCATACTCGTTAATTCCATCATTAAATTCAAGTTCATAAATTTCTTTTCCATTCTCAAATTCAAGAATTTGAGAAGTAAAAACCATATTTTGATTATTTTGCTGATTGCAATGCCCGAGAGCAATATTTTTTGCTTCGTTAATACTGATATTATTTTCAAGAGTCGAAATAATTTGTGACGGTTTAATTTCAGATGACTTATCGTGATTATTCAAAAAGTAAAACGAAGATGATACAATCGCAAAAATAAGCAAAATAATAAATATAAAAAATATCATTAAAACTGATTTTTCTTTTTTTGTCATATGCTAAACCTCCAAAATCTTTTTGGGCTTTATTACAATTACACACCAATAATACAAAGGTATGACCATAAGAATAAAGCAAGCGTATCCCCAATAACTCGTAAAAACACCTACTACAAGAAATATAGTTACACATAACTCAGGAATTGGCTGTAAAAGTGCAAATACTTTTTTATTGTTAGCTTTGCAAGAAATGGCGAAACGATAATAAATGGGAATAGTAAGAAAAATAATCCATAGGGGATGCCAAATATTGAATATCATTGAAAGTGCAAGATAAAAGATTGATATAACAATCGGAAAAGGAAAAACGCCCAGAGCTTTAGCAACATTAGGATAAATGCCAAAATCATTTGCTTTAGACAGAAGCGACCTTATTTTACCTTTAAAGTCTTTCGGTTTTTCATTTATATTTCGAATAATAACCTTATCCTTTTCGGTATTAAGCAAATCATCAATACTAACGCCGTAAATTTTAGAAAGCAAAATCAAATTATCCGTATCAGGCGAAGCCTCAGCCCTTTCCCATTTTGATACAGACTGACGACTTACTCCAAGCTTTTCAGCCAAAACTTCTTGACTGTATCCATTTGCTTTTCTAAGTTCCTGAAGCCTTGTTGCTGTTATAAGATCCATATAATTACCTCCTGAAAATCATTGACCTTCCGTCACCTTAAACTTAACATAAAAGCTCAAATAAAACCATATACTTCAGTTTACATTTTGATAAATAAAACGCAACTACAGGTTGCAAAGAAAAAAGGCTGTTGTTTTTAACCAACAGCCGTATTTTTACTTTTCTTCATCATTCTTCTTTTTGCTTGTAAGCTTATTAAGAAGATATGTTACAAGAACAATTACACCGATAACGATATAAATACCGAGCATACCGAAAAGTACAACAGGAAGTGAAGTTTTCCAGCTGTCAGCGTGAATTGCCATTGTAAAAGTAGTAATAAGTGCAACTAATAAATTATACATATCCACGCCCCCTTACTGAGTAACAAGTGTCAAGATAAGACCGCCTGCGATAACAGATGCAATCTGACCTGATACATTTACTGAAATTGACTGCATAAGAAGGAAGTTTTGGTTATCCTCCTTAAGTCCCATTTGGTTAACTACACGGCCACTCATTGGGAATGCCGAAATACCTGCCGCACCAATCATAGGATTGATTTTCTTTTCTTTCGGCAAGAAAAGGTTGAGGAATTTGGCAAAGAGTACGCCGCCGATAGTATCGAATACAAATGCAACAAGGCCAAGACCGAGAATAAGAAGAGTTGCAGGTTTTACGAACTCTTCGTAATGCATTTGACCTGCCACGGTGATACCGAGAAGAATTGTAATAATATTAGCGAATGAATTTTGCGCTGTTTCAGAAAGGTTATTAAGAACACCGCATTCCCTGATGAGATTACCGAACATAAGGAAACCTACAAGAGCAACTGATTTAGGTGCTACAAGACCTGCGATAACGGTAACAACAATCGGGAAAAGAATTTTAGTTGTTTTTGAAACTTCACCGGGATTATATTTCATTCTGATTAAACGTTCTTTTTTAGTTGTAACAGCCTTGATAACAGGCGGCTGAACGATAGGAACAAGAGCCATATACGAATACGCGGCAACCATAATAGCACCGATATATTTTGAGCCGAGTTCGTTTGCTACGAAAATAGATGTAGGACCGTCTGCCGCACCGATAATAGCGATAGAAGCAGCGTCATTCACATCAAAGAAGAAGCTTGCTACAAAGAAAGTAAAGAATATACCGAACTGTGCAGCAGCGCCGAAAAGCATAAGCCACGGATTTTTAAGAAGCGGGCCGAAATCAATCATAGCGCCGATACCGATAAACAGCAAGAGCGGGAAAAGCTCATTTGCAATACCTGCATCATAAAGCACGCTGATAGGCCCTGCCTCTGCCCCCGGCTGAGTAATAGCACCTGACCAAGGAAGGTTAACTAAAATTGTACCGAAGCCCATCGGTAAAAGAAGTGTTGGTTCCATCTGTTTGCCGATTGCAAGATAAATGAGAAGTCCGCCGACTGCCCACATAAGCACCATTTGCCATTTTGTTTCGCCGATATTGGAAAACAAATTAGCAAATTCCTGCAAAACAGATACTTTTAAAAGTAGTGTTTCCATATTTTTCTCCTTAAAATTAAAATAAAAATAACGACACCTTTATCGCTTTCGATAAAAGTCTCGTTATAACTGAAAAATGTTCAGCACGGTGCAGACCGGGTTTCCCGTCTTGACGACCTGCACAACATTTGCAAAGCAAATGCTAACTACTCCCTTTTTTCAAAAACATTATAGTATAAAAAAATCAAAATGTCAAAACTTATTTTGCTTTTGTTTCACAATAAAGGCAACGATATGTTCCGCTGTCATCAGTAAGAGTAAAGATATGGTCAATATCTTCATTATTGCAAATGCAACGCGGATTTGAGCATTTGATTACATTAGTAAGCCTTTTTGGCAAAGAAAGAGTTTTTTTCTCAACACTCTTTCCGTTTTTAATTACATTTACGGTAATATTTTTATCAATATAGCAAAGTACATCAAGATTTATATCAATCAACTCATTTATCTTGATTATATCTTTAGCTCCCATTTTTTCACTTTTAGCATTTTGAATAATTGCCACTTGGCATTTAAGCTTATCAAGGCGAAGAGTATTATAAACCTGCATTCCCTTGCCTGCTGTGATATGGTCAAAAACAATACCGTTTTCTATTTCATCAATTTTCATTATAATGTACCTGCCCATTCAAGAAGAGTTTTAATCAATGCCATTCTAACATACTTGCCGTTAAGAGCCTGAACAAAATACTTTGCTCTCGGGTCATCATCAACCTCAGTAGCAATTTCATTTACTCTCGGAAGCGGATGCATAATAGTTAAATCCTCTTTTGCAGTATTAAGCTTTTCAAGGTCAAGAATAAATGCATCCTTAACTTTAAGGTATTCATCCTCTGAAAAGAAGCGTTCACGCTGAACTCTTGTCATATAAAGAACATCCAGTTGCGGCATAGCTTCCTCCATAGTTTCAACCTCTTTATATTCACTGCCCGATTTATCCAAAATATCGGTTTTAATATAATCGGGAATGGCAAGTTCCTTAGGTGCAATAAGAATAAACTTAACATTGCTGTATCTTGACATAGCTTTGATGAGAGAATGAACGGTTCTGCCGAATTTAAGGTCACCGCAAAGGCCGACAGTCATATTATCAAGCCTGCCCTTTTCTCTGTAAATAGTTAAAAGGTCGGTAAGAGTTTGAGTTGGGTGTGAATGGCCGCCGTCACCGGCATTTATAATCGGCACACCGCTTTTAAAACTCGCAACTCGCGGTGCACCCTCAAGCGGATGGCGCATAGCTATAATATCGGCATAGCAAGATACCATTCTGACTGTATCTTCAACTGTTTCACCCTTGGTTGCCGATGATGAACCTGCATCGGAAAAGCCGAGTACATTTCCGCCGAGTTCCATCATTGCGGCTTCAAACGAAAGGCGTGTTCTTGTTGACGGTTCAAAAAAAAGCGTAGCAAGCTTTTTACCGTCACATATGTGCGAATATTTTTCTTTATTATTGATAATATCAATTGCAGTTGCAATTATGTTATCAATTTCATCAAGTGATAAATCTGTTGTATCAAGCAAATGTCTCATTTGAACACTTCCTTTCAATTACTTTTCAGCACCGTTTACTGCAAGATAAGCCTTAATTCTATCAACATTTTCACGGTTTGATTCATCTTCTTCAAGATATTCAATAATATCATACACATCAACTACCGAATATACAGGGAAGCCGAATTCATCACTCACTTCAGCCATAGCGCTCTTTTCGGTTTTGCCTTTTTCCTTACGGTCAACCATTACAAAGGTAGCAGAAACCTTAACACCGTCAAGCTTTGAAAGAATTGCCATACTTTCCCTGATAGCTGTACCTGCTGTGATAACATCTTCAACTATTACAACTTCTTCGCCTGCCTGTGGCTTGTAACCAACGAATACACCGCCTTCACCGTGGTCTTTTTCTTCCTTGCGGTTAAAGAAAAACGGTACATCAAGTCCGTCTTTTGCAAGTGCTACCGCAACTGAAACAGCAATAGGAATACCCTTATATGCCGGCCCGTAGAGAACAGTT
>CAVLCX010000019.1:0-8494 GCA_963661525.1 bacterium | reverse complement strand
CTCACCTGTTTTAATATCGCCGGCATTGATGAAGTACGGGATTTTTCTACCGCTTTTTGCAGTAAAATCACCAAATTTCAATACACCTGCATCTTCTAAAAACTTGATAAATTCTCTTTTGTAGCTTTCCATAGTATTCTCCTTATCCTACAAATTCTTTAACACATCTTCTGTAAGCTGAAACAGGGTCATCGGATGCAGTAATAGGTCTGCCGACAACGATATAATCAGAACCGATTTCTTTAGCTTTTGCCGGTGTGGTAACACGAACCTGGTCACCTACATCGCCGTCTGCAAAGCGAACACCCGGTGTAACAGTCATAAATGCTTTTGAGCAATTTTCTTTAACCATTCCTGCTTCAAGCGGTGAGCAAACAACACCATCAAGCCCTGCTTCCTTTGCATTTTGAGCATATTTAACTATTGTATCGTTAATAGAAGCGTTAATGAGAAGTTCATTTTGCATACGCTCTTCACTTGTAGATGTAAGCTGGGTAACGGCAATAAGAAGCGGCCTTGTACCGTCTTCCCTTGTAAGCCCTTCCAATGCAGCTTTCATCATATCAACTGTACCTGCTGCGTGAACATTAGTCATATCAACATCAAGCTTTGAAAGAACAGCCATTGATTTTTTAACTGTATTCGGAATATCGTGAAGCTTAAGGTCAAGAAAAATCTTGTGTCCCCTTTTCTTTATTTCCCTTACTATTGACGGGCCTTCGGCATAAAAAAGTTCCATACCGATTTTTACAAAAGGCTTTTCCTCGGTAAATTTATCAAGGAAATCAAAAGTTTGCTGTGCGCTTGAAAAGTCACAAGCGATGATAACATCTTTACCCATTAGTCTACCACTCCTATAATATCACTTATTTTATCTATTTTGAGTTTTTCACATTCCTGTGGAAGTGACTCAATAATATTTTTGCATACATAAGGGTTAACAAGATTTGCCGCCCCTACCTGAACTGCGGTTGCACCTGCCATCATCATTTCAATTACATTTTTTGCACTTGAAACGCCACCGCATCCCATTACGGGAATATTGCAGGCTTTTGCAACCTGGTACACCATTCTTACCGCTACCGGAAAAATAGCGTCACCGCTGAAGCCGCCCATTTTATTTGCAATAACAGGGATACGCTTTTTAAGGTCTATGCGCATACCGAGCATTGTATTTATAAGGCAAATACCGTCAGCACCTGCCTCTTCGCAAGCTTTTGCTATTGATACAATATCCGTAACATTAGGTGAAAGCTTGATAAACACAGGCTTTGCGGTAACAGCCTTTACAGCCTTTGTAACCTGCGCCGCACATTCAGGAGATGTGCCGAAGCTCATTCCCCCGCCGTGAACATTCGGGCAGGATACATTAACTTCTAAAATACCCACCTGCTCCTCCTTATCCAAAAGCGAGCAAGTATATGCATAATCTTCAACCGAAAAGCCGGAAACATTTGCAATAACAGGCTTGTGAAAATATTCTTTCATTTCAGGTAATTCATGCTCAATAACATGATGCACACCCGGATTTTGAAGCCCCACTGCGTTAATCATACCTGATGTACATTCAGCAATCCTCGGTGTAGGATTACCGAAGCGTGCGTCTTTAGTAGTTCCCTTAAACGAGAAAGAGCCTAAAATGTTAATATCATAAATATCTTTAAATTCCTTACCGAAGCCGAATGTACCCGAAGCCGGAACAACAGGGTTATCCATTTGCATTCCTGCGAGGTTTACCGATAAATCTACCATATAATCTCCTCCTTAACAAGAACAGGGCCATCCTTACAAATGCGCTTATTTCCGTATTTTGTTTTGCAGGAGCAACCCATACACGCACCAAAGCCGCAGCCCATTCTTTCTTCAAAAGAAAATTGGCCTGAACATTCGGTTTTATTATAAACAGCTTTAAACATAGGAAGCGGACCGCAAGTATAAAAATAATCGTAATCTTCAGGGAATGCGTCTGTCACAAAGCCTTTAACTCCATATGAGCCGTCAACCGTTGTAACAAAAACATCTATTCCAAGCTTCTTAAATTCATCTTCATAAAAAACTTCATCTTTAGTATTAAAGCCAAGTACAACGGCTGGCTTTTGCCCGCTTTCAATAAGCTTTTTAGCAAGATAGTACATAGGCGGAACACCGACACCGCCGCCGATAAGAAGCGGCTTTGCCGATTTTGATATATCATATCCGTTTCCAAGCCCTGTAAGGATATTGAGCATTTCACCGGCAGGGATATTACTCATTTGTTCAGTTCCCTCACCTACGACTTTATAGATAATTGTAATAACATTTGCATTGCAATCGCATACAGATATAGGCCTGCGAAGAAACTTCCCTTCAAGCTTAACATTTATAAATTGGCCCGGTGCGGTGATATGTGATGTATCACCCTCAAGTTCCATTTTATAAACATCTTTTGCAATTTTTTCGTTAGTTAATATTTTATAATCACTTTCAAAAAACATATATCGTTATTCCTCATCAATTGTTGATACACCGAGCGTAATTTCTTCAAGTACATCAAGAAGAACTTTAACCGTATCAAGAGAAGTAAACATTGTTACATTATTTTCAACTGCCGCACGCCTGATTTCAGAACCGTCTGAATGGGAATCACCTGCGTTAATATCAATTGTATTGATAACATAAGCAATGTGACCTTGGCGAAGTGCTTTTAATATTTCATCACTGTCATCAAGTGTAAGCTTTGCACGAACCTTGGTGCGAATACCGTGGCTTTTAAGATATTTTGCTGTACCCTCTGTTGCTTCAATATTAAAACCGAGGTCATAAAATCTCTTAATAAGAGGAAGTGCGGTAGGCTTATCCTGGTCAGCAATAGTAACAAATACAGTACCGTAGTTTGCAACATTCATACCGGACGCCTGAATTGCTTTATAAAGCGCACGGGTTAGTGACTTATCGTAGCCGATAGCTTCACCTGTTGACTTCATTTCAGGTGAAAGGTAAGTATCCATACCTTTAAGCTTTGAGAATGAGAAAGCAGGAGCTTTAACATACCAGCGTTTCTTTTCTTCAGGATATACTTTATCAATTCCCTGCTCTTTAAGTGAACGGCCGAGAATAACCTGGGTTGCAATGTGAGCCATAGGCACACTTGTTGCTTTTGAAAGAAACGGTACGGTTCTTGAAGAACGAGGATTAACTTCAATTACATAAACATCATCATTATTATCAGCTATGAACTGAATGTTATAGAGGCCGACAATTCCGATTGCTTTACCAAGTTTAACAGTGTAATCAATAATTTTATCTTTTACATTTTGTGACGCTGTGAATGTAGGGTAAATTGAAATTGAGTCACCTGAATGAACACCCGTTCTTTCAACATGTTCCATAATACCCGGAATAAATACATCATTTCCGTCACAAATTGCGTCAACTTCAAGCTCACGACCCATTATATACTTATCTACCAAAACCGGCTGTTCGGTATTGATTTCAACAGCAGTTTGAAGATAATGGCGAAGTGATTCTTCATTAGCCACAATTTGCATAGCACGGCCACCAAGTACAAATGAAGGCCTTACAAGTACAGGATAGCCGATTTCTGCCGCAACCTTAACACCTTCTTCAATATTGGTAACAGCAAGTCCCTTTGGCTGCGGAATACCGAGAGATTCCATAACTTTTTCAAAGCTGTCACGGTTTTCAGCCCTGTCAATAGCTTCAACATCAGTGCCGATAATAGGTACACCGAGAGCATCAAGCGGCGGTGCAAGGTTAATAGCTGTTTGACCGCCGAGCGATACAACAATACCAAGCGGTTTTTCAAGGGTGATAACATTCATAACATCTTCAACCGTAAGCGGTTCAAAATAAAGTTTATCACTTGTTGTATAATCGGTTGATACCGTTTCAGGGTTGTTATTTATAATAATAGCTTCATATCCTGCCTCACGGATTGACCATATTGCATGTACAGTTGAATAGTCAAATTCAACACCCTGGCCAATACGGATAGGGCCTGAACCCAAAACAACAATTTTCTTTTTATCTGATACTACCGATTCATTTTCTTCTTCATAAGTTGAGTAGAAATAAGGAACATAAGAATCAAATTCAGAAGCGCAGGTATCTATCATCTTATATACAGGGAAAATATTATTTTCTTTCCTGAGTTTAAATACATCAGATTCACTCATACCCCAAAGCATACCGATATATTTATCGGATACGCCCATTTTCTTTGCGTCTTTAAGAGTTTGAATGTCCTTAATATTTTCTTTAATTACATTTTCAAAATCAACTATGTTCTTGAACTTTTCAAGAAAGAACATATCAATTTTAGTTGCGTTATAAATTCTGATTAAATCGGTATGAAGCCTGATAAGCTGAGCAATGGCAAAAAGCCTGTCATCAGTACCGTTTTTGATATATTTAAGAAGTTCATCCTCTGTATAATCATCAAACTTTTTGCTGTATAAATGGCATACACCGATTTCAAGTGAGCGCACGGCTTTAAGCAAGCTTTCTTCCATAGTTCTGCCGATTGCCATAACTTCACCGGTAGCTTTCATTTGAGTGTTAAGGGTGTTATTTGCATCTGCAAATTTATCAAATGGGAAACGCGCAATTTTTGTTACAACATAGTCAAGTGTAGGTTCAAATGAAGCAGGAGTATTTGCAATAGGAATTTCATCAAGGTGCATACCTACGGAAATTTTAGCGGATACCCTTGCAATAGGATAACCCGAAGCTTTAGAAGCAAGTGCAGATGAACGCGAAACCCTCGGATTAACTTCAATAAGATAATATTGGAATGAATGAGGGTCAAGCGCAAACTGAACATTGCAGCCGCCCTCAATTTTTAGTTCACGGATAATGCGAAGCGCAGAATCACGAAGCATTTGATATTCTTTATTTGTAAGAGTTTGTGACGGTGCAACAACTACCGAGTCACCTGTATGAACACCGACAGGGTCGATATTTTCCATATTACAAATTGTGATAGCAGTATCATTTGCATCACGCATTACTTCGTATTCGATTTCCTTATAGCCTTTAATACTCTTTTCCACAAGTACTTGGTGAACAGGTGAAAGTGCAAGAGCATTTTTCATCATAACCATAAATTCTTCTTCATCATCGGCAAAGCCACCGCCTGTACCGCCAAGGGTAAATGCAGGGCGAAGAACAACAGGGAATCCTATTTCTCTTGCAGCTTTAAGTCCGTCTTCAAGATTTTCTGCAATCTCACTCGGAAGAACAGGTTCGCCGAGGCTTTCGCAAAGCTCTTTAAAAAGCTCTCTATCCTCCGCTCTTTCAATAGCTTCAAAATTAGTACCGAGTATTTCAACATCACATTCTTTAAGTACGCCTTTTTTAGCAAGCTGAACTGCAAGATTAAGGCCGGTTTGACCGCCGAGTGACGGTAAAATTGCATCAGGCCTTTCGTGGCGGATAATTCTTGCAACATATTCCAAATTAAGAGGTTCCATATACACTTTATCTGCAATATCCGTATCCGTCATAATAGTTGCAGGGTTTGAGTTAATAAGTACAACCTCATATCCCTCTTCCCTAAGAGCAAGACAAGCCTGTGTACCGGAATAGTCAAATTCAGCGGCCTGGCCGATTACAATCGGGCCTGAGCCGATTACAAGTATTTTGTGAATATCAGTTCTCTTTGGCATATCAGTCTTCCTCCTTTTGCATAAGTGCAATAAATTTATCAAATAAGTATGCGCTGTCCTGCGGGCCCGGCGCACTTTCCGGGTGATACTGAACCGAGAAAAGCTTGTCCTTTTCACACTTAACACCCTCTGCTGTATCATCAAGCAAATTGATATGTGTAAGTTCAAGGTCAGTTCCTTCAAGTGATTTTACATCAACTGCATATGAATGGTTTTGTGATGTTATTTCAAGCTTGCCTGTTTCCATATTTTTAACAGGATGGTTACCGCCCCTGTGGCCAAACTTCATTTTAAATGTTTTTGCACCGAGTGCAAGTGAAATCATTTGGTGGCCAAGGCAGATACCGAAAATCGGAAGCTTACCTCGGAGTTCTTTTACTACATTGATAACGGTTTGAACATCCTCCGGGTTACCCGGACCGTTAGAAAGAAATAAACCGTCAGGGCGCATTTTAAGTATTTCTTCACTTGTGATATTGTATGGCACCACCGTAACATTGCAGCCCTTTTCATTCAGCTTACGAATAATATTATGCTTAATGCCGCAGTCAATAGCTACAACATCATACTTATGATTAGGAGTTCTTGAATACCAGCGTTTTTTACAGCTTACGCGTGAAACCATATCAGTCGGAATAACATATTCCCTGACTTTTTTTAATGCTTCTTCATAAGGTACATCTGCGTTGCAGATAATAACTTTTTGTGAGCCTTCATCACGAATAATTCTTGTAATCATTCGTGTATCAACACCACTGATAGCCGGAATATCATATTCCACAAGTACCTCATCAAGTGTTTTTGTATAGCGGAAGTTAGACGGTAAATCGTTATATTCCCTTACAATAAGTCCGCCCATAGTAGGTACTTTGGTTTCATAATCTTCATCCGTCATACCGTAGTTGCCGATAAGCGGATAAGTCATACACACCATTTGGTCGGTATAACTCGGGTCAGACACAATTTCCTGATAACCCACCATTGAAGTATTAAAAACAATTTCATTTATTGCTTCTTTATCTGCACCGAAACCGTAACCGTAAAATTCTTTACCGTTTTCAAGCACAATTTTTTTGTTATATGGCTTCATAAACAATCTCTCCTTTACATATTGTTAAAAGGTTTTCACCTTGTAAATTCCAATTTTCAAACGGTGTAGCCCTACCCATAGTAACAAAATTTTCAGGGTTGACACACCATTTTTTATCAACATCAAGCAGTGCAAGGTCAGCCTGCGCACCCACTTCGATTTTACCGCCCGGTAAACCAAATATCTCCCTCGGCTTAACCGACATCATATCAATCAGCTTTTCAAGAGTGATAATTCCTGTTTTTACAAGCTTGGTATTAAGCACGCCAAATGCCGTTTCCAAGCCGACAACACCCATTAGCGAGCCTGCAAGCCCTTTCGCTTTTTCCTCTGCGCTGTGCGGTGCGTGGTCGGTAGCGATAACATCAACCGTACCGTCAAGCACGCCGTCAATAAGTGCCCGCATATCCTCTCGGCTTCTAAGCGGAGGATTCATTTTAAACCTGCCGTCTTCCTGCAAATCTTCATCACACATTGTAAGATAATGCGGGCCTGTTTCGCAGGTAACTTTTACACCGCGCGCTTTAGCTTTGCGGATAATATCAACACTTTCTTTTGTTGAAATATGGCACACATGATATTTGCAGCCTGTTTCTTCGGCAAGTTTGCAATCGCGTTCAATTTGCGCCCACTCGCTTTTTGAGCAAATACCTTTATGCCCGTGTTCTTTGCAATAAACACCGTCGTGAATATATCCACCGTTAAGCAAATCATTAACTTCACAATGCGCAGATATAATCTTGCCGAGCTTTGCACATTCTTCCATAGCTTTTTGCATAAGCTCCTGCGTTTGAACACCTGTTCCGTCATCGGAAAAGCCGACAACTTTATCTGCCATTGATTTGAAATCAACAATTTCACCCACACCTTTTCTGCCCTTGGTTATTGTGCCGAACGGCAACACAGAAATAACAGCGTCACGCTCAATTATATCTGTTTGCACCTTAAGGTTTTCAACACAATCGGGAGCCGGGTTAAGATTAGGCATTGTGCAAAGGGTTGTATACCCTGCTCTTGCACCTGCCATAGAGCCTGACTTTATTGTTTCTTTATAAGAAAAACCGGGTTCTCGAAGATGTGTATGAACATCAACAAAACCCGGTATCAATAAATATTTATCTAAAGCGTCAATTACTCTATCAGCACCATTTAATGAAATAGTGCTTGAAATCTCGGTAATAAATCCATCGGTTATAAGAACATCTGACTTTTTAAATTTATCATCAATATAACATAATGCATTTTTAATCAGTAATGTCATAAACCACAGTCCTTTCTTTATCCTTGTAATTATAATATATTTACCCCTAATAAGTCAACATAAAAATATCTAATATATCTATTTACTTTAAAATACTAATGTTATATAATTAAAATGATTTTTTCTTAAATATTAAGTATCAAACGGAAGTGGAAATATGATTAAGATTTTGCAATTCGGTGAAGGCAATTTTTTAAGAGCATTTGCCGAGTATTATATTCAAGCGGCAAATGAAAAAGGCATATATGACGGTAAAGCAGCAATATGCCAGCCGAGAAAAAACAATGCTGTTATAAACGCATTAAAAAAGCAAAATAATGAATATAACATTATTTTAAAAGGCAGGCTTAACGGTAAAATAATCAACGAAGTAAAGCACATTACCTGCATTGAAAAATGCATTGATACCGTTTCAGAAACAGAAGAGCTTGAAAGTATATTTTGCTCACATTCGCTTGAACTTATTATATCTAACAC